>JAJXSS010000035.1 GCA_021784455.1 Planctomycetota bacterium | reverse complement strand
TGCCCGGCTGGGGGTGCCAGTGGGGGGGCTTGACGGCCCCCGCCATCAGAACGGCCCGGATCACCTCGGGCCGGCGGGCACGGGCAGCGTCGGACAGATGATCGGCCGTTTCCAGCAGCCGGGCCGTGACGGCCGACACGACGGGGGTGGCAAAGCTGGTCAGGCCGCCGGGAGCCACCAAGTCGGGCTTGCAGCGACCGGCTCCTTCAATGGTGGTGTAACCGCCAGAGGATTGGCCATTCATGGCCCCCACGGCGATGACGTTATACGCTCCGGCCAGCAAGGCGGGCACGGCCGAGGCAGCTCCGTTGTTGACCCCGCAGATAACCATAACCCCTTGCTGATCCACCATATAGTCCACCCGGCGCAGCACGTCGGCAGCCTCGGGGAAGGGGCCGCCAATCCAACTGTTGGTGAAAAACCGGATATCCCCCGGGTTCGGCGGTATGGGCAGGCCGGTGTTGAGACACTCGCCCCCCAGCCAGTCGTCCGTGGCATAGAGGTGGATTTCGCGGATGCCCGGTGCCAAACCATCGCGGCCGTAGATGATGTGGGCCGTGGCGTTGGCGTGGCCGGAAATTTTGCCCAGGCCAGAACAGGGGATTAGGTCCAGACCGGCAAAATCGGGCGAGTTCAAGGCGGGCAGATACTGGCCTTGACCAGCTTCCACGTGGCCGGCCACGATGCCCCGGCCGGTAGGGATGCGTGAACCGAGTTCGCGCTCCAAGGCATCCAGACCGATGATCTGGGCGGTGGATGGGGGTTTGGGTTGAGTGGGCGCCGGGGCGGTGGGTGGTTCCCAAGCCCTTGCAGGATAAGTAGTTCCTGCCAAAGCGGAACCCGGCAGGAAGCGGTGATTGCCCCACAACACCAGGGCGGTGAAGGCCAGCAGCAATCCCCCCGTGATCAGCCAAGCGTGTTTCAGCGAGGAACGATTCATGAAACAGCGCGATGCCAAGGCAACCTACCGGCCTTTGCGGCAGGTGGGCAGCGCTCGGTAGGGGGTTTATCGGTTCAAGAGCAGCCCGAGCTTGCTTACCCCAAGCGTACGCAGCAGGTCAGGGGGGAGGTCGGGAATCGGTGGGCCCGCGGCCAAAAGAATCGCAGGCGGGGTAGGGGTGGTACGGGATGGGGGATTCGCGCCGGCGCAGTTCTACATGAGACCCGGGCCGACGATGACCGGGCCGCCGATGCCACCGGATGGGGCGGCGCCGCTCCCGGCAGGGGCGGCCCCGGCCGTCGGTTCCACGCCGCTTTCCCCGGTGATCGCCTCGTCAATCTTGCGTAAGAGGTCCACGTAGTCCATCTGGGCCATCTGAAAGCTGCGCAGCGTAGGGTTGCGCACCACGGACCGCTGCAGTTCCTCCAACTTGTGTTTGTCCTCCAGGGTGATGCCCTGGCCGCGGGCTTCCTTCTCGCCCAGGGACTGCAGGGCGCGGTTGAAATCGGTCAGCACGCGCTGGGAGGCCACATCGTTCTGCAGCATCTTGATGGCTCCCTCCAGACGCTTGGCCGTGTCGTGTTCCGAGACGAGTTTGCCCACTTCGCGGGCCGCATTGAGGATTTCGTCGGTGGTTGCCATGTGCGGAATCTCTGATTGGGGATTTCTGATCTCTGATTTGTGGTCTAATAGAGCCCACCGGGCCGGGTGGGCGGGCCCCAGCATAAGCAGCAGGCCAACGCCTGCCCCGCGGGCCGCAGGGGCCAGATCGTCCCACAGGCGGCGATGATCTGCAAATCATAGACCGGAAATCATAGATCAGAGATCAAACCATGGATCGTTTCACCCGTCGTATTCTGGATCACATGGCTGACCGGCGTTACCGGCCCAGCCGCATTCAGGAATTGGCCGAAGATCTGGGCATCCAAACCGACGACCTGGTGGAATTTGAACGTTCCGTCAGCCGCATGATCGAGGAGGGGCATCTGCTGCTGGGGGCCACGGACACGGTGGCTCTGCCTCCGCCGGGGCGGGAAATGATCGGTACGTTCCGCCGGGCCCAGAAGGGTTTTGGCTTCATTGAACCGGATTCGCCGGTGGAGCACGGGGACCTGTTCGTGCCCGCCCACCTTACCGCCGGGGCCCTGACGGGCGACCGCGTCAAGGCCAAGGTGGTCAAGGATGAGCGGCGCGGGCCGGCGGCAGGCAAGGCGCGGTCGCCCTACATCGGGCAGATCGTCGAAATTGTGCAGCGGGCCAGCCGCCGGTTCGTGGGCAACCTGCAGCGCCTGGGCTCGGGCTGGGTGGTGGAGGTGGATGGCCACGTGCTGCGCGACCCGGTGGTGATCCGCGACCCGCATGTCAAGATGGCCTCCGCCGCCCACCCCGGGGTCAAAGTGGTAATCGAACTGCTGGAGTTTCCCCACGATGACAAGCCGGCCGTGGGCGTGATCACCGAGGTTCTGGGCGAGCACGGCGAGCCGGATGTGGAAACCCTGGCCGTGATGCGGGCCTATGGTCTGGCCGACCGCTTCGCCAACGATGTGCTGGATGAGGCCCGCCAGGCCGCCCAGGCCTTTGATGCCTCGGGCATCCCGGCCGGCCGGACCGATCTGACCGACGAATTCATCGTCACCATTGATCCCCCGGATGCCAAAGACTTCGATGACGCCATTTCCATCCGTCCCCGGAGTGGCGCTCATCCAGCCCGGGCCTTTCCGGGGGGGGCCGCCTGGGAACTGGGCGTGCATATCGCCCATGCCGCCCATTTCGTGCGTAAGGGTTCGGCCCTGGATGCCGAGGCCGAGCGGCGCGGCAACAGCACTTATCTGCCCCAGCGCGTGGTGCCGATGCTGCCGGAGGTGCTGTCCAACGGCGTGTGCTCGCTGCAGGAGGGGGTCAACCGCCTGTGCCTGACGGCTTTCATGTACTACGATGCCCAGGGCCGGGTGGTAGGCGAGCGCTTCGCCAAGAGCGTCATCCGTTCGTCCAAGCGGCTGACGTACCTCGAGGCCCAGGCCCTGATCGACGACAACCTGCGCGAGGCCGTTCACCACGCCCGCACCGAGCCCAAATACCCCCGCAGGCTGGTCGTGGCCCTCAAACAGATGAATGAGCTGGCCCGCATCATCCGCCAGCGGCGGCTGAAGCAGGGCATGATCGTCCTGGACCTGCCCGAGGTGGAACTGGTTTTCGACGATACCGGCCGCGTGACCGACGCCGTACCCGAGGATGATGCCTTCACCCACACCATGATCGAGATGTTCATGGTCGAGGCCAACGAGGCCACGGCCCGTCTGTTCGATCGCCTGAACGTGCCGATGATCCGCCGCATCCATCCCGAGCCGCCGCCCCACGACATTGGCGAACTGCGGAATTATGCCCGCATTGCCGGCTATGTGATTCCCATCCGGCCCGACCGCCGCCAGCTTCAGGAACTCCTGGACGCCGTCCGCGGCAAGCCCGCCCAGCGGGCGGTGCATATTGCACTTCTGAGAACCCTGGCCCGGGCCGAGTACTCGCCGGAACTGGTGGGCCACTACGCCCTGGCCAGCGAACACTACACCCACTTCACCAGCCCCATCCGCCGCTATCCCGACCTGATCGTGCACCGCGGGCTGGATGCCTACCTGGATGCCGTGGAAAGAAACACGAAGTCACGAAGACCCGAATCCCCCGGAATATCCCCCGGAATATCCCCCGGAATATCCCCCGGAATATTTCCCGGCGCCGCTCCGGTGGGCGGAAGCGAGGTTCCGGGGGCGGCCCTGGGAAGGGCGGTGCGGGAGGATCCGCGCGTGCCCGATGAGGAAGCGTTGTTCAAGCTGGGCCGCCACTGCTCCACCACGGAGCGCAACTCCGAATCAGCCGAGAGCGACCTGCGCACCTACCTGGTGCTGGACCTCTTGCGCGAGCACCTGGGGGAGGACTACGACGGAACTGTGACGGGGGTGACCAACGACGGGGTTTACATCCAGCTCGATAAATACCTCGTGGACGGGTTCGTGCGGGTGTCGGATCTTCCCGGCCTGCCCTCCGACCGCTGGCGGATCAACCAGCAGAACGGGGCTCTGGTCGCCATGCGCTCGGGCAAAAGCGTGCGCATCGGCGACCGCTTCATCGTCCGCATCGCCAAGGTCAATCCGGTGCGTCGCCAACTCGAGATGGTGATTGTCCGCCAGCACGGCCAGCCCCCCAAGGACCGGCGGGCCAACCTGCCTGAAGGCCTGCGCAAGCAGCGCGAGGAGCAGTTGCGGCTCAAACGCGATCGGCGCCGCGACCATAAGAAGCGCAAAAAATAGGTGCCGCTCCGCGCCCCGAGACGCCCCTGGTCCCAGGGGAAAGCCAACGAGTCAGCCCCGGAGAAGCGCTGCGGCGCGGGGGCTGGGCGGGCGGTCCGGTTCTGCCCCTACGCCGCCCCCAGGATCTGGCGCAGCTCCTGGATGAGCAGGGTGGCCACGGGCTCGGGATTGTCCAGAACATTCTTGACCACGCCCACCGCCAGATCCTGCGCCTGATCGGCCAGGCCCAGGGATCCGCCGTAGCCGGCATGCCCAAAGGCGCGGCCGGCGTCTTCGGCCGGGCCGAAAAGGGCATAACCCAGCCCGAAGCGCAAGGCGGGTTCCTGGGCGGGGATATCCGTCGGGCGGTGCCGGGTGGTAGCTTGGCGAACGGCCTGGGCCGGCAGCAGGTGCACGCCCTGGGCGCCATCGGCCAGCAGGGCGGCGTAGTGCCGGGCGATGGCCTGGGCCGTCATGATCCCATTGGATGCTGGAATGCACGCCCGGCGCAGATCGGGGCGGTTCATGAATCGCTCCAGGGGTTTGACCCAGGGGGGAATGGCCGGATCGGGCGGGCCGGGGTCAGCGCTGGGGGGCTGGGGATGCAGGAGTTCGAGAGTGGCCACCCGGCCTTCCACCGGATCGGGAATCCCCATGTAGATGTCGGGGCAGTCCAGGGGGCGGCAGATCTCCTCCTCAAGGATCCGGGCAAAAGGTTTGCCGGTGACCCGGCGGACCGGTTCCCCGATCAGCCAACTGAAGGTGATGGCGTGGTAGGAGGTGTGCGTGCCCGGCGGCCCGAGCGGGGCAAGGGCGGCGATCTTGGCGCACATGCCATCCCAGTCGCACAGGTCGGCGACCGTGCCCGTGGCGGGCATGTGGGAAATCCCGGCCGTGTGGGTCAGCGCATGGCGCAGCGTGATTTGGCCCTTGCCCTGGGCGGCGAACTGGGGCCAGTAGTGGGCGATGGGGGTGTCGTAATCAAGGACACCCTGGCTGACCAGGCGATGTACGGCCGTGGCGGCGATGCCTTTGCCGGTGGAATAGACGGGGAACAGCGTGTCGCCATCCACTTTGCGTCCGCTGGCTGGATCGGTCACGCCCGCCCAGGCATGGACCACGAGCCGGCCGCGGTGGTAGGCCGCCATCTGAATGCCCCGTTCCTGCCCAGTTTCGACAAGATTGTCCAGGAGGCCCTGGATACGGGCTTGGGCCTGGGGATGCAGCGTGCGGCTGGGCATCATGAGCGTGGGGCCGAATCGGTGGTTCGGGCGCGGATCAGGGATGATAGCGGCAACCCGCCAGGGGGTACAGGCCCGCTGATGCAGGCCGCCGGTTCCAAGTGGCGAGTGAGGGGTTGATCAGCCCGTCTTCTCGATTTTAAAAATTTGCGGACGTAGAACCATTCATCTCTTGCGTTTTTTATACATCGCTGTATTATATATTACATCGCTGCAATACTGGGAATTTTAAATGTCTGTTCCCCTGGCCTCAACCAAGCATTACCGACTGGCACAAGCGATGCGCCAGGAACTGCGGCGCATGGCGCCTGGGCAGCAAATCCAGACTTTACAGTCACTTAAAGCACGATTCGGGGCGTCCCAGGCCACGGTGGACCGGGCTATCACCCGGCTCCGCCGCGAGGGGCTGATTTACCGGCCGGCCGGCGAAAAGCGCCTCGTGGTGGCCGAGGTCTGTGACCCGGCCGCCAAGCGGGTGACGCTGATCCGCCCGGACTGGCCTTCGCAAGTGACCGACGAGATTCTGCGGGCCGTGGTCATTGCCGGGCGGGCCCACGATTGGGCCTTCGAATACGCCCACTATCGCAGCCACCAGGGGCTGGATCTGGCCCGGGCGATCGGGGAGAACGATGCCGCCGTGCTGGTCACGACGAACGAGCCGCTGCCGCCGCATCTCTTGGCCGCCCTGCGCCGGCCCCGGCGCCCCGTCGTCCTGGTTCAGGACCAATACCCCGGGTTAAGTCTCCCCACGGTGCTGACGGACGACCGCCGCGTGGCTGAAATTGTCGTTGAGCACCTGGGCGCGCTGGGGCACCGGCGCATTCTGCTGGTGTTGCCTACGCAGACTACGGCGCCCATGCGGGAGATGGCCGCCGGCTGGCGCGCCGCCATGCAGCGACTGGGGCAGGACAACCTGGATGAGCTGCTGCTGGATGCGGCCGTCCCGCCCTTCGAATATTCCCTGACCTGGACCTACGAATACCTCAAACGCTGGATGCAGCGGGGCGGGGTGCCCTTTACGGCGGCCCTGGGCGGCACGGGGGAAGTGATCATGGCCCTGTCACGCGTCCTGCGCGAAAGCAAGTTGCGCGTGCCTGAGGATGTAAGCCTGGCGGGGTCGGCGGTAATCATCGAGTGGGCGCCGTTCCTCAACCCCCCGCTGACGGGATGTTCGGTGGACATGGCCGGTTACGGCCGGGCGGTGGTCCAGATGCTGGAGGACCGCTTTGGGAACCCCTCGGCTCCGGCCCGGGAGATCCGCATCGAGCCGACCTTGCACGTGCGCGAAACGACGGCACCCCCCAAGGAGAACGGTGTCTAGGTCAACAGGGCTTGGCCCGAGCCGATCGGCCGAGATGGCTCTCGCGTGAAATGAGGAGGGCCAAGGAGAATCAAATGGGACAAATGTTGGTCACTCGTGAATTCAGCCGCTCCTGCGCGTGCAGGGCGGAAAATCATTTTCCTGGAGGTCGAACTATGAAACGGCACTCTTTCGTCGTGTTGGTGGTATGTGCAGCGCTCGGCTTCAGCTTGAGAGCTCAGGCGGATCAAATCATCAGTGTCCAGTATCAGACCAACGGCAGTGCACTGATCGGTTCCAACAATGCCGGCGTAATGGCTGTGAGCAACTGGAACACGGCAGCGCTGGGCTATGTGAGTGGCACGGATAATTCTTTGAACAATCTAAAGGATTCAACCGGGACTGGCACGAGCATCAGCGAAAATACACACTCCGATGGCGGCTATGACTATGGTAGTGGTAGCTCCTTCACGGCCGGCAGCGGTGACGCGACACTGTTCAGGGGCTTTGCTCTGGGGAATTACGGCGCTGTGACGGACCTTACAGTCACGCTTACTAACCTGGATCCCACCCATGCCTACAAGTTGTTCGCCTACGTGCAGACTTCGAATACCGGTGACACAGTCTCGGGAACCGCGGGAGGCACGACGTATTACCTTAAGAGCGCCTCGTTGAGCAGCTATGTAAGGGGCGTCGCCTCAAGCTCGGCCTCTGCCGTCGAGGGGAATTACTTCCAGTTCGACAATCTGACGGGTTCAACCTCTCAGGTCTTCACGTACTCGGGGGCCAACACCTCGCACTATACCGGTTTAAGCGGCTTCCAGCTCATTGATACCGGTGCGGCACCCGAACCGGCTTCGCTGGGCCTACTGGTCGTAGGAGCGATGTTCGTGATGCCCCGGGGCGGCCGCCGGCCGGCCTGAATGTGTATGCCGATCCTGTCTGTCATTGACCGTGCCTGCGCGTGCAGGGCGGAAGGCACCTTTTCAGGAGGTCGCATCATGAAACGGCTTCTTTCGCTATCGTCTCTGCGGTCGTTCCTCTGGGTTTTGCGTAAACCAAATATAAGTCTCTGCTGTGCCTCTACGTCACGTGACATGGTTCCATCCTTGGTTCGTCGAAGTAGCCCCGCGGCGGATCATTCCAAGCTGAGGGCCAATTGGAGATTTCCCATGAAGATCACGCGGGAGGGACCGTTAGTGGCCACAAGCGTTGCGGTGGTCTTACTGGCGGCGGTGGCTGGCACGGCCCGGGCGGCGGCTGGCTTGACGATGGCGGTGTACCACAACGACGGGGGGCTCACCACCGGCAACGACACCCAGTGGATCAACGCCGCAGCCTACGCGACGAGTCATACGCCTGATTACACGTTCACCAATACTGCTGACACCTTCCAATACAGCACAACCACGAATACCAGTGCATACCTTGGGACCGATGCCGCCGGTGCAGCGCTGACGGATACCGCAAGTATCGACTATACCTTGTTCGACGCCAATGGCTACCTTCAGCTCACGACGCCAGGCGACTACACCTTTAATGTTGTCTCCTCCGATGACGCGGCTGAGGTGCTTCTCAACCACAATGGCATCGCCGCAAATGCCTGGACGGGTACCTACAGCCTCCCGGCCTCCGCTACAGTAAATCTGCCCGTTGGTTCCTACCCCATTGAGGTGCTGCACTGGCAGGATTGGGGGGGCGCAAGTCTTAATCTGCAAATCACCGGTCCGGGTACCGTGACGTATGCGACCGTCATCCCCGAGCCCGCTTCTCTGGGGCTCCTGGCCGCGGGCACCCTGCTGGTTTTGCCGCGGCGGCGCCGGGCCTGAATGTCTACCTCCTCCTGGTGGCACGACGCCTGACGGCGTGGTGCCACTCTTGTCGAAACCTGGGATCGGGAGTGTTCGCGCGGAAGATGAAAGGAGACGGTGCCATGCCACGGGCCCGACGCCGATCCGGGTTTACCCTCATCGAGCTTTTGGTGGTGATTGCCATCATCGCGCTGCTGATCTCCCTGCTGTTGCCGGCCTTGACGCGGGCGCGGGAGGCGGCCCAGTCCGCCCTGTGCCTGAGCAACTTGCGCCAGACCAGCATCGCCTTCCGGGTTTATGCCAATGATTTCAACCAGGAGATCCCGGTGCAGGGGAAACTTGTTCAATCCAGCGGCCAAATCTATCTCTGGCCGTGGTTTTTGTTTAAAGGCGGGAATATCAGCGGCGACCCCGGGGGAACGAATTACCTGACGGGCGACGTCATGTATTGCCCGGCCAATCCGTATTATGCCGAGCTGCGCAAGAACCCGGATCTGGTCATGGGCTATGCGCTGTACCTGGGCCCCGATGACGGTACGTTTCAGAAATACACGGATTTTGCCCCTGCGAATCCCTATCAATGGTGGCTGGAGAGCCAAAACATTGATCGGACACCTTGCTCACCGGCCCAGATGATCATGCTGGCCGATAGCTACGCCCAGGCCTTCGGCGGGCGGCCGGAGGCCCGCTTCATGGCCACCGCGTGGACGGGCTGGGGCGGTGGCATTCAGATGACCCATGGGGAATCGGGCAACGTGGCGTTCTATGACGGCCACGCCATTTCCGCGACCAGCGATGCCATGCGCACCATCGCGGCCGTCAAGCCCGAGAAGTTTGTCGACGAGAACGGCAGCCCCTACCACTACGATTCACCCACCGGGATGCGCGTGGCCGGGTGGTAAGTCAAATGATCCGTCTGCGGCACGGCCCTCATCCAGACTGAGCCGCCGTCTGCGACTGTGTACCAGTGTCCCCCCAGTGTAGCGATCTTTTCAATCAGTCAAGGAGTTAACATGAAGAATGTCCGTTTGTGTTGGTTGCTCGTCGCGGTCATGGTGGTTCTGTTTTCCGGCTTGCAGGTCCGGGGCGCCGAACCCAGGGTGAAGGTGGATACGTTCGAAGCTTCCGGTCCGAGCTGGGACTACATCGACGGCCGGGAGTTCCCCGGAGCCAAGGGCTCGGCCGCTTTGGACCGTACCACCGCGCACGGCGGCAAGAACTCGTACAAACTGTCGGCCGACTTTTCCGGTGGCGGGATGTATGTCGGCCTGTACCGCTACCTCGGTGATCTCAACGGCCAGGACATCAAGGCAATCCGCCTCTGGCTCAAGTCTGACAACGTGGCGGCCGTGGGTATCCGGCTGATCGACAGCACGGATCAGTGCCATCAGAGCCTGGTCAAGCTGAAACCCACCCCCGACTGGCAGGAGGTCGTGCTCAACATCGCGGACCTGTCCACGGGCGAGCACTGGGGCGGGGCCAACGATGGCAAGTGGCACGGGCCCCTCAAGGGGCTGGGCCTCAACATCGGCAAGACCGCGCTGGCCCAGCCCGGCAGCACCAGGGGCTCGATCAATATCGACGATGTCGCCTACCTCCCCGGGCACGTGGCCCAGGGCCAGCCGACCCTGTTGTCGGTCACGATCAGCCCCAGGGCCGTGCGCCCCGGCGAGGAGTCCAAAATCACCTACACCTGGGATGCCCAGCCCCTGGGCCGGGACATGAGCGTCTTTGTGCATGCTCTGGCGGGCGACGGCAAGGTAGTGTTTCAGGGCGACTACGCGCCGCCGGTGGCCACGTCGGTCTGGTCGGGCAAGGTTGAATACACCCAGGTTCTGTACGTGCCGATCGATACGCCGGGGGGCGACTATCACCTCAGGGTCGGCCTGTACGACAAGCAAGGCCGGCAAGCCCTCAAGACCGGGCCGGACGTGAAACCCGCCACCGGGGCGGATGCCGCCGATGCCTATGACGTGGGAACACTCCAGGTGGCCGCCGATGCCCCTGTGCCGCCTTTGCCCAAACCCACGCTGGATCTGACCGGCTACGTGATGACCTTTGATGAGGAATTCAACAGTTTGAGCATTTCGGCCGCGGGCCCCGGGACACGCTGGTTTACGGCCACCAAGGAGACCTTTGGCGATGCCCAGTTCATGCCCCAGAAGGACGGCTTCCCCTTCTCGCTTCAGGAGGGGATTCTGCCCAACAAGAAGGTGCTGCGCATTGAGGCGGCCAAGCGCGATGGCCGGTGGGAGGGCGGCATCATTGCTTCGGTGGACCCCAAGGGCCAGGGCTTTGCCCAGAAGTTCGGTTACTTCGAGATGCGGGCCAAGATGCCCAAAAGCCGGGGCATGTGGCCGGCGTTCTGGCTGCTGGGCCAGCCGGCGGTGGTGCAGCGGAACCTGGCCAACCCGGAAATTGACGTGGTCGAGTACTACGGCGGCGCCCTGCCCAATATGGATATCTGTACGTTGCACGTGTGGAACGAAACGAACACCGGCCGGCACTGGGCCCAGGGGTATCACCTGATCGTGCCGGGACTGTCGGATGGCTTCCACCGCTATGGGGTCATGGTGGACAACGATTACGTCACCTTCTACTGCGACGGCATCGAGGTGGGTCGGCACGCCACGCCCGCCGATGCGAAGGTGCCGTTGTACATGCTGGTGAACCTGGCCATGGGCGGCGGCTGGCCGATCGACAAGGCGGTGAGCCCATCGTACATGTACGTAGACTACATACGAGTTTATGCCCAGAAGAAGTAGATGAATTGCGGAAGCGCGTGAGGGGGGGGCCGGAGCTTCGTCGCGTGGCCGCCGGGGCTATGGTCTGCGCTGAAAAGAGGCTATCGCCTTTGGCGACCGGCGGAAGGACCGGCTTCGGCGCGCCACGAAGACCACTGGCTTGCGTTCGCGGCTCGTGCACGCGTTTTCCGGGTCGCGTCCGACGCGGCAGAACAAGAGGCGCGATTCATGGTAAATTGGGGCGCTTTCGGGTGGTGCCGCAAGTATTGGACGGTTTCATGAACACCACCGCTGCATCCGCTCCCCGCAAATCCCGCAAGGCCTGGCGCTCGTTCTGGGTCGGCATCGCCTTCATCACACCCAACATTCTGGGCTTCCTGGCCTTTACCACCATCCCGCTGGTACTGAGTCTGGCGATGGCCTTCACCAACTGGGACCTGAAACTGCAGAACATGTTCAAGCCCGATGCCCACATTCAGTTCGTGGGTCTGGCCAACTTCGTGCATTTGATCACCCAGCCCCAGTTCATGACCTACCTGGGGAACACGCTGTATCTGATGATGGGGATCCCTTTTTCCATCGCGGCCAGCCTTTTCGCCGCCATGATGCTATCCAAGGACACGCGGGCCGGGGGCGGTCGGACCTACCTCTGGCTGCTGGCCAGCGCCGGGCTGCTGGTCGGTTGCCTCATGCTGACCGTGGTGGGGATGGGCGAGACGGCGATGGTCATTCTGCTGGCAGGGCTGGCGGCGGTCATCCTGCTGGGGGGCGTCTTAGGCGGGCCCACGGTGTACCGCACGCTGTTCTACCTGCCCAATTTCACGGCCGGCGTAGCGACGCTGTTGCTGTGGAAGAAACTGTACAACCCGCAGACGGGCCCGGTGAATTACGCGCTGTCGCCGCTGCTGGACGGCCTTTCGGCGGCGGTGCGGCCGACGCCACCGCTGGTGTTCACGATCCTGGCCTGGGTGCTGCTGGCCCTGATGCTGCTGGTCCTTTTTCTGGGCCTGAAGCGTCTGAGCACGATGTGGCGGGACGGCGACCTGGGCTGGCGGGCGGCGCTCCTTCCGGTGGCCGTGCTGGCGGTTCCCTTTGTCGTGACGGCCTTCTGGTCCTATGGCCGGCCGTTCCTTGTGCCCCTGGCCATCGGTTTTGCGGCGGTGCTGGTCCTGGCCGGCGCCAGGGTCTGGCGGGCGGGCCGGGACTTCGCCGCGGCGGCCGCGGAAGGCTTTGGCAATGCGATCATGCTGGCGGCGCTCTTGATGGTGGTGGAGTTTGTGTGTCTGGGGCTGGCGCCGGTAGCGGCCCATCTGCCGGCCATGGCGGCGGCGGGTCTGGAGCCCCCCGGCTGGCTGGTGGACATCTACTGGGCCAAGCCCGCCCTGATGATCATGGGTTTCTGGGCGGCGGTGGGCTCGAACAACATGCTGCTGTACCTGGCCGCCCTGACCAACGTGCCCCAGGAACTCTACGAAGCCGCCGATATCGACGGGGCCACGCGCTTTCAGCGTTTCTGGAACGTCACCTGGCCCCAGCTTGCCCCCACCACGTTTTTCATCGTGGTCATGAGCGTCATCGGCGGCCTGCAGGGCGGCTTTGACGCGGCCCGCGTCATGACCATGGGTGGCCCGGCCGGATCGACCACCACCCTGTCGTACTTCATCTACACCGAGGGCTTCCAAACCGGGCGCCTGGGCTATGCCTCGGCCGTCGCCTGGGCCCTGTTCATCCTGGTGTTCATCATCACCATGTTCAACTGGAGGTTCGGCAACCGCTATGTCAACGATTGAGGTCATGCCTGTTCCGCCGACCGCGGGGCCCTTGCCCCCGGTGCCGGCCGCGGATGCCGATCGTCCGGCGGCCAAGGTCCGGGCCTTCTTCCGCGCCTGGGGCCTGCATCTGTTGCTGGCCATCATGGCGTTTGGTCTGACGCTGCCCTTTCTGTGGATGCTGCTGACCAGCCTCAAGCCCCTGGCCGAGGTGGGCTCGGACAACTGGCTGCCCGGCAGTACCCTCAACATCTGGCAGTGGCACTGGCACAACTATGCCGAAGTGTTCACCACGCCGGGCATCCACTTCACCTCCTGGTATGCCAATTCGCTCTTGATCGCTTCGTGGGTGACCTTCCTGCAACTGTTCACCAGTTCGCTGGCGGCCTTCTCCTTTGCCCGCCTGCAGTGGCCCGGCCGCGACCGCGTGTTCCTCTTGTATCTGGCCACCATGATGCTGCCGGGCCTGGTCATGATGGTGCCCAATTACCAGATCATGATCAGCCTGCACCTGGTGGACACTTTCACCGGTCTGATCGTGCCGGCCGCCTTCACCGCCTTCGGCACCTTCCTCTTGCGCCAGTTCATGCTCAGCATCCCCACCAGCATCGACGAGGCGGCCGAGATCGACGGGGCCAGCAAGTGGCGGTTGTACTGGGACATCATCCTGCCGCTGGCCCGGCCGGGACTGGTCGCCCTGGCCATCTTCACCTTCATCGGCAACTACCAGAACATCTTCTGGCCCCTGATCATGCTGCGCAGCACCGACAAGTACACGCTGCCCATCGGGCTGATGTACTTCGACTCCTCGCGCGGGCAGGCCACCCAACTGCTGATGGCCGCCTCGGCCATGATGGTGATCCCGCTGATCATCGTGTTCGTCGTCCTGCAGAAGCAGCTCGTCAAGGGCATCCAGTTGGGCGCGGTGAAGGGTTAGGCGATGAAATACCTGTTTGCCGTCATCGCGCTGGTGCTGGTGGGGGCCTCGGTGGCCCGCATGCTCACGCTGCCGGACATGACCAGCACAGTGCCGGTGCTGTACTGGGTGACGGACGACAACCCCGCCCGCGTCGAGCAGGTGGCCCTGTTCGAGAAATGGCTGGTCAAGAAGGGGCTGGTGACGCCGCAGGGCCTGCCCGAATGCGAGCTACGCGTCGACACCGCCAACGCGGACGCGGATAAGAAGGTCATCCAGGCGGTCTCGGGCGTCGGCGGCGATATCATGGACACGGGCACCGCCGATCTGAGCTATTACCACGCCGTGGGCTTTCTGCACGATGTCACCAACGCCGCCCACCGGCTGGGCTTTGATGCCGATCACACCTGGCCGGCCATCGTGCCCTCGCTGTTCATTGACGGCCGGCAGTACCGCTTCCCCTGCAATGTCTATGTCAACATGCTGTGGGTCAACGAGGCGACGTTTGCCAAATACGGCTTGAAACCGCCGCCCCACCGCTGGACCATCGACGACTTCGGGCGCCTGGGTAAGGAGCTGGTGGATGCGGCCAATCCGCCGGGCCAGCGGCGCAAGGTCTTCTTCGCCGACGGTCTGTCCGCCGGCATGCTGGCCGACACCCTGGGCGTCAGCACCTACAACGAGACCATGACGGCCTGCGCCCTGAACGATCCGCGCTACATCAAGGCCCTGAGGCTGATCTATCAGTGGACCTACCAGGATCACCTGCTGCCTTCGGCGGCTGACAAGGCCGATTTCGCCACCCAGCCCGGCTATGCCGGCGCCACCCTGCAACTCTTCAACGCGGGCCGCATGGCCATGTTCGTCATGGGACGCTACGCCCTGATCCAGTTGCGCGAATTCAACAAGACCCGTAAGGAAGAGGGCCAGCCACTGCTCCAGATGGAGGTCGTGGAGCCGCCGTACGGGCAACTGCCCATCACCCGCACCGGCACCCGGGCGGCCGTCGTGTACCAGGGCGGCAAGCACATCCCGATGGCCGAAGAGTTCCTGGCCTACCTGGCCAGCAAAGACTACAACATGCAGATCGTCCGCGATGCCGACGCTCTGCCGCCGGACCCCCGCTACACCCAAACCCAGGCCTTCCTGCGCCCGCCGAATCACCCCGAGGAATGGGGCCTGCACGAGCAGTTCTCCCGGGCGGCCCGGACCATCGCTGTGGCCTATGACATCAGCCCCTTCATTCTGCCCGTGACCGCCTCCCGGCTGATCGGCCAGGAGAACGACGCCTTCATGAACGGCATGGAGGATGCTCCGACCGCCGCCCGCCATATGGCGCTCTACGTGGACCAGGCAATCCAGCGCAACCTCCAGGAAAATCCGTCCCTCAAGCCGGCGTACGCGAAGTTGGTCAAGATCCAGGCCCGGATTGATGCCCTGCGCCGGCAAGGCCGGCCGGTTCCCGCGGCCTGGATTACCAACCCCTACTACCGCTTCTATTACCAGCGCCGGGGATGGCTTGCGGAATCCGCCACGACTTCGGCCGGCTCCAGCACGCCCCGGGTCTGCCGCCGCTGAGGAAACGGGTCGGGCCGACGGATGGCGGGCCCGTTGGGCGGCCGACTGTTCCGGCAGGAACTGGCCATGAAATACCTCTTTGCGATCCTGGCGCTCGTGCTGATCCTGGCTTCAGTTGCGCGCATGGTCACGCTGCCGGACATGTCCAGCAAGGTGCCGGTGCTGTACTGGGTAACGGACGACAACCCCGCCCGCGTCGAGCAGGTGGCCCTGTTCGAGCAATGGCTGGTCAAGAAGGGGCTGGTGACGCCGCAGGGCCTGCCGGTCTGCGAACTGCGCGTGGACACCGCCAACAATGCCGCGGAAAAGAAGATCATTCAGGCGGTGTCCGGCGTGGGCGGGGACATCATGGACTCCTACGGCAACGACTTGTCCTATTTCCATGCCGTGGGGTTCGTACACGATGTGACCGACGCCGCCCGGCGGCTGGGCTTCGGCCCCGACCATACCTGGCCGGCCATCGTGCCTTCGCTGGTGATCCAGGGCCGCCAGATCGG
>JAJXSS010000437.1 GCA_021784455.1 Planctomycetota bacterium | reverse complement strand
GCTATCTGCGCGGCAAAAGGATGTATCTGCGGGCCGAAAGGAGCTATCTGCGGCCCGGCGGGAAGGCCGGGCAAGGCGGGTGGCTTCCCTTGCCACTTGCCACTTGCCCCTCGCCCCTTGCCACTTACCCCTTGCCCCTCGCCCCTCCTGCCCCCTCAGAACATCGGCACGCCCACCGGGGGCAGGCCGAAGGTCGGGCCGGGCACCACACCCAGGGCCCGCAGTTTGTCATTCAGGCCCGGGTCGTGCGGCTCGATGTAGTAGGCATAACGCAGGGCCTTGATAGCCCGCGGCGTGTCGCCCAGCGATTGGTAGTAATCGGCCAGGGCCAGGTATGGCGTGGGGTCGGTCTTGGGGGCGAACTCGCAGCCCATGCGATAGGCCTTGAGCGCCCCATCCGGATCCCCCAGCTTGGCCAGGTACTTGGCCTGGCGCAGGAAATCCTCCACCCCCTTGCGCTGCTGGGCCGTGCGGTCCAGAAACTCCGTGAGCGCGGCCTTCTGCCCCTGGTCGTAGAGCGATTCGGCCATGGCATCCAGGATCTGCCCCGATTCGGGCCCGCGGGGATGCAGCGTCATGGCCTGTTCCAACAGCAACTGGGCGGCCAGGGGCCGGCCCTGATGCAGACGCACCTTGCCCAGCAGAAAATTGGCCCGCCAGTCGGCCGGGTCGGCCTGCAGGGCTTGGGTCAGGTCGGTATCGGCCTGCTCCCAGCGCCCCTCCTGAATGGCCTCCCAGCCACTTTGCCGCAGGATGGGTTTGGACTGGGTGTCGCAGCCGGTAAACACCAGCACTGCGGCCAGAGGCAACCATGCCAGAGCAACCCGGCGACGCTCCATCGCACCAAGAAGAGACATCTGTGTTATCCTCTTTTTCTGGGTCTTGGACAGCGGGCGCCCGGCCACCACCGGCCCACGCACCACCCCGCGCTTTCTGAGCATAAGACCTGCAGCGCCCCCTGACAAGCCGCCTCGGCCCGGCCCATGCCACCCCGCCCAGCAACCAGTTCGTCGCCCCCGACCCGCCTGCCCCTGGTGGTGCTGCATCATGTGCTGCCCCGGGGCAGCCATTACGACCTGCTCCTGGCCAACCCGCTGGATCCCAAGGGCCTGCTCTGGGCCGGCCGGATCAGCCGCCCCCCCGCCCGCTGGGCCACCATGCGGCGCTTCATCCTGACCCCCCTGCCCCCCCACCGCCGCCGCTACCTGCGCTTTGAAGGCCCCCTGGCCCCCAAGACCGGCCCCCTCCAAGGACCATTCCGCGGACCATTCCGCGGGCGGGGGCAATCCCGGGGGCGGGTAAAGCGGGTGGACCGGGGCTGGTGCATCGCCACCATCTGGTCCCCGCGCCGCTTCGGCCTACAGATCCATCTGACCGGCTTCACCGGCGCGCTCGAGGGCTCGTGGCGGGCCTCTCCCCGGCCCCGCTGGCTCGTCCGCCCCCGACCCGGAGCGTAAGGCGATAT
The DNA here is from genome assembly GCA_021784455.1 of Planctomycetota bacterium. Classification (GTDB taxonomy): domain Bacteria; phylum Planctomycetota; class Phycisphaerae; order Phycisphaerales; family Phycisphaeraceae; genus JAJXSS01. The sequence continues at coordinate 2,166 of JAJXSS010000437.1, read as the reverse complement.
CCCCGCGGCCCGGCCGGCGCGAAGCCTCTTGGCGGGGGCTTTCCCCGCGGCGGCCAAACCGGTATTATGCAATCGTAGAGTTCGCGGCTCCGGTACATTCTCCCGGCCGCCGCCAGCCAGACGTTTCTGTTCCTTACCGCAACACTTCTAACGCGGGAGTTGACACCATGGCGGACGACCAGAAAGCCCCCACCCCTTCCGATGCCGATCTCTTGGCCAAGGCCATCCCGATCGAGGATCTGGAGACCGCCGACGAAAGTCAGCCCATCGAACTGCCCGAGGAGCCAGCCACCGGGGCGGCCGGTGCGGAGTCCGCCACCATCGAACTCGATGAGGGGCCGGAAGAGGTCCACCACGAGATCCGCGCCTTTGGTGGGCATGATACCGCCCACATCGATCAGAAGTGGCGCCGCAAGGTCAACACCACCGGCACCGGCGCCGTCCACTGCCGCACGTTTGTGGCCAAGCTGCGCCTCGATGCCCTCGATCACCTGGATGAGCAGATCAATGAGTGGCTGGATGCCCACCCGGAATTCGAAGTCAAGCACGTCACCGCCACCGTGGGCGTCCTGACCGGCAAGCTGCGCGAAGAGGCCCTGTTCCTCAACGTCTGGGTCTGAGGTCAGGAGTTCCGAGATCAAAGTTCACAGTCACCCGGCCGCCTGCGCCTGGGGAATATCCCCCCACCCGCCCCCCAACTCTTCAACTTTGCCCTTTGCACTTTGAACTGCTCAGGCCGCCACCTCGGCGCGGTCGGGGCGAGCTTCGCCGAAACCCGCCCCCTCGGCGGCCGCAGGCGGGTACAGACGCCGACAGGCCTCGGCTCCGCCGTGCTTGATGTAGTAAGCCAAAAGCGTGTCCGGATCGGTGATCTCGCGCCCGTAAAACTCCGAGCAGAACCACTTGTTCTCCGGCCCCAGGGCCTGGCGAAGCTGGATCTGGATGAACTCGTCGAAGCTGAGCATGCCCGCTCTCCCATGTCGTCCCTCCCGAAATTGCCGGAAACCCCGAAAACCGCGGAGTTCCCGGCCCCCGGAAATGGATGCCCCCGAAACGCCCCCGGAACGCCCCCAAATGGCCCCCGACAGGCCCGCGCCGCAATCTCTATAGCTATCGGCACAGGCCCCGGCTCCACCCCAACTCTCAACCCGGCCACACGCCCGCAGGGCCAACTGCGCGGGCCAAACCGCCGCAGAAACCCGCGTTCTCGGCCGGCAACAAACCCAGCACGAAGCTGACTTTGCAGCCAGCGCAGCGGATCCCCCCCGCATGCCCGTAGCCGGCCCATGGGCCCCCGGCCGGATCTATGATGTCATCGACCGCAAGAAGAAGTGAACCCCCGCCCCCGATGCATGGCCCGTAAGCCCAACTCGTCGCCCTCACCTGCCATGGCAATGCCTCATTGCATGGCGCTGATGCCAGTGGGTTCTTTCCCGGCAATTCCACCTGCCAGTTTTGTGACCGGGTGGCCTTTGTCGCCCTGGAGAAATCCCTCTTCGGCGCGGCCCGGGAAAAGGAAATCGCCCTGACCCCCCAGGCCTGGTTTGCCCACCTTCGGAAAACGGGCACGCTGGGCATCCGACTGGTGCATCAGCCACAGCACCAACCCCTCCTGCCCGACCGCCTGGCCGCCGGATTTGTCGGAGGCGGTGGAACCTGGTCCCTCGAGGTTCTGGGCCCCGGAAACCTCAGCACCTACTGGCTGGCCGATGGGACATCTGGAATCGCAACGCCCCGCAGAACCGCATCTGGCGCGTCACCTAGGGCCGCGCGGCCCGAGGTCCCACGGCCCACCCGGCGCCCCCCGAGTTCCAGGGGGTCGTTCCCCGCCTGATTCAGGCGCTGCGTGATGCCCACACCTTTTCCGCCCGGCTCGACTGCGGTGGCTTCACCCAGTGCTTTGCTCAGGCGCTCGAGACCCTGGCTGCGTCCCCCGCCGTCCTCCATGGCTACCACAAGCACCCGCCCCCACCGGAGGCCTGGCACCCCAGGCACGCGCCCTTCTGGATGCCTGCCAGACGGCCTGGGTCTTTGGCGGCATGGGGTCGTGGAACGATATGGGCTTCGCGGGCCCGGATCAGGCCTAGTGCATTGTCACAGGATGATTTTAGGGTAGACCGATTTCAGTTTGCGTCGCGCGTCGTTGATTTTGAATTGCCAGTCCAC
>JAJXSS010000034.1 GCA_021784455.1 Planctomycetota bacterium | reverse complement strand
GGTGTTTTCCCGCACCATCTGGGCGTCTGGAATGGTTTCCATTTCGGTGCGGTATTCCGTGGGCCCCTCCTCGATTTCGGGGACGGGGTTGAGCCCGGCGGTAAATCCGGGATCGGCACAGCCGGGCAGCGCCAGCCCCACCCATGCCAGGCCCACGACCAACAAACTGGTCCAGCCACTCAGTCGCAATGCCCGTAAAGTCCTCATATCTGCACCACCTGTCTGCAAGGAACATTTGTCCCTCAGGAGCCTGAAATGAGACCCCCTCCTATTATCGGCCGATTGCCCGCCGGCCTTCGCTGGATCCCCTTGGCCCGGCCTCCCCCTTACCTGACGAGGTGCCAGCCAGGCATGCACGGGTCCGCCGCCGCAGAAAACCCAGGGCGCCCCTGACAATGATACCCGCATCCTGTACGCTGAGGGGCATGCGTGGTTCATCCGGCTGGCACTGGAAGCGTTTGATCCTGAGCCTGATGGTCACCCTGGCTGTCTCCGCCCTGGTTTCCTGGGGCGTGGCCCGCTGGACGGCCCCTTGGCGGGCGCGGCAGGCCCTGCTACGCCAACTGACCGGTCCGGATCCGGCCGCGCGGCACCGGGCCCTGCTTTACCTCGTGGCGCACGCCGGTACCAGTCCGGCCCTGGCCCACGCCGTGATCGAGCGGCTGGGCAGCGTGCGCGATTCCGCCCTGTTCCTCAAGATCGGCTCGGCCCTGGATCAGGCCGGGCTTTGGGACCGGGCCCATATCCCCACGAGTCTCTGGCTGCGGCAGATCGCCATCCGGGCCAGCGAAGGCGACCGGTACATCCGCGCCCAGGCCGTGCAGCAATGCTTGACTCTGCGCCCCTTGGCCGATGATCCGCGCTTGCAGGCTATCCTGCAGAAGGCCTGTGCGGACAAAAACATCGATGTTCGCTCCAACGCCCTGTTCACCGCGGCCGAGCTGCGCGGGGCCGCCCATAACCCCGATCCCTACACGCGCCTGATCGAGTTCGCCAGCCACGACCGCCGGCCGGAAATCGCCGCCCACGCCTGGATTTTCCTGGGCCTGATCAACCCCGCCAGCGGCACCCCCGGAAACTGGCGCCAGGCCCCCGTGCCCGTCGCCGACGCCATGCTCTGGGCGGCCCTGCACACCAACCCCGACAAACCCCAGCCCGCCCTCGACGCCCTGACCAAACCCGATGTGCCCCCGGCCGTGCGGGCCTTTGCCGTCTACCTGATGCACCTGGCCGATCCGCACACAGCGACCGCGGCCCTGACCCCCCTGCTGGCCATCAACCCCGAGCACATCACTTCCGACAATCAGCTTATGGTCTGGCGGGCCATCCTGGCGACGCCGGCAGCAGCGGCCACAGGCCAGGGGCCAGGGCCAAGCAGATCCCGGCCGCACCCACGGGAGGGCCAGCCTCAGTCCGAGCCGTCTTCCCCCTCTTCCTTGTCTTCAACCGATCGGCCAACTGACATCCCCACCAGTCATCCCTTGCCTTTGGCCCCTGCTCTCTTGCCCCTCATCAACGCCTACCGTCTTGCCCCTTCCAGCCTGGCCGGCGTGGAGCCCTTGATCCTGGCTGCCACCTATCGCACCGGGGTCCCCCCCCGCGCGATGAACCGGGCCCCAAAGGAACTGCGGCGTCTGGAAGCCCTTGCCGCCATCGAAGGCGGCTGGCAGGGCTACCCCATCGTCCGTGACAGTCCGGAAATGTTGCGCCTGGCGGCCGTGGCCGGGGCCCCGCACCCCCACCCGCAGGATCTGTATCCGCTCTTCAGTTCCGACAACTCCGCCATGCGTGACCTGGCATGCTTTGTCGCGGCCCGCCGCTTTGATAGCCAGCAGAACGCCATACTGGCCCACCGGGGCCTGATCGCCTTCAACGACGATGCCAAGATGACCGGGGCCATGCTCGCCGGTTTGGCCGGCGTTGAACGTACGTTTCTGGCCAAACGCACCGCCGTCGAAGACCAGGCCCCGGTGCGGGCCATCATGCAACTGGGCCTGTGGATGCAGGGCCAGCCCGTGCCGGGGGCCGGAAATGAGCCCATCCCGATGGCCCAATGGGTCCCCGGCCTCCTGATTCGGCCCGATGTGCCGCGCACCACCGTGCTGCTGGCCCTGCTCCAGATGCACCAGCGGGCCGGCTTGGATTACATCCTGGCCCCGCAGACAACCCTCCCCAAGATCGACCTTCTGCAGCTTCTGGGGGACCAGCGCTGGTGGCGCATCGTGCGCCGCTACCTGCCGGCCGAGGCTCCCCCCTTCTGGCCCTGGGCCGACCCGGAGATCCAAGCCTTCCAGATCGACGTGCTGCGCGACTGGTATGTTCTCAACCGCGACCGAATGTTTCGTTAATCCGTTGATTCGTTCGTTCCAATGCCGACTGAGCCTTGGCACCGCCTCGCCTCCTCGACCACAGCCGCATCAACGATCCAACGTCTTACCAAGATGATGATTCGGTTCTGCTTGCCATCCGCCCCGCCGACCGCCCTATGCTTTGCCAAAGGAGTATCCCATGCTTGTTTCCAGTATCGATGCCCACCAGCACCGCCACGCCGACCATCCCGTCCACGACCTGTTCGTCCGCCGCTGGTCGCCCCGAGCCATGTCCGGCCAGCCGCTGACGGAAGATGAGATTCACCGCCTCTTCGAGGCTGCCCGCTGGGCCCCCTCTTCATTCAATGAGCAGCCCTGGAGGTTCCTCTATGCCCGCCGCGACACGCCGGCCTGGCCGGTCTTCTTCGACCTCTTGATGGATGCCAACAAGGTGTGGTGCGCCCGGGCGGGGCTTCTGGTCTTGGTCCTCTCCCGTAAAACCTTCAGCCACAACAACAAGCCCAATCCGGTGCACATCTTCGACGCCGGATCTGCCTGGGTGAGTCTGGCTCTCCAAGCCACCGAGATGGGTCTGGTCGCCCACGGCATGGCCGGGTTTGACTGGAACAAGGCCCGTACCGCCCTGGCAGTTCCGGATGATTTCGACCTCTGCGCCATGTTTGCCGTCGGCCGCCCCGGCCAGGTCGAAGACCTTCCCGAACCCGTCCGGGCCCGCGAAGTCCCCTCCGGCCGCAAGCCCATCGCCGAAATCGCCCGCGAAGGCCCCTTCAAGTAGGGTGGGCATCACCCACCTCTTCCAGCCGCCAGGGCCGCGCGCCATCGGTTCCGGCGGAGCTTCGCCCTGCCGCTTTCGTGCCCGCGCCCGAACCCCGGGTTGCCGGCCGACTTTATCCGCTTGGCGCCGGATTGTCGGCGGCATGGTTAAAAAACTATCACTTCTGCTCAACCCCGGCCAAACCTTTGGCCGTGGCGTGGCCTTCAATTAATCCACCCCCAGGAGCCTCCCTATGCCCGCCGACCTCGCCCACGACCTCGATGCCCACTATCCGCTGACCACTGACCAGAAGACCTTCTTCCGCAAGAACGGCTTCATCAAGCTCAAGCAGGTACTCACCCCCGCCACGCTCGATTATTACGGCTCGGAGATCACCGCTCAGGTGTTGCGCCTCAACAGCCAGACGAAGCCCATGGCCGAGCGCAACACCTACGAGAAGGCCTTTCTCCAGATCATGAACCTGTGGCGGCAGAGCGAGGGGGCCCGCGAGTTTGTCTTTGGCCGCAAACTGGCCCGACTCGCGGCCCAACTCATGGGAGTTCCGGGGGTGCGGCTCTATCACGACCAGGCCCTCTACAAAGAGCCTTCCGGGGGCCTGACCCCCTGGCATGCCGACCAATACTACTGGCCGCTGTCGAACAGCAACAGCATCACCGTCTGGGTGCCGCTGCAGGCCACGCCCCTGGAGATGGGCCCCCTGGCCTTCAGCGCCGGCAGCCACCTGGTGCAGATGGGCCGCGACCTGGAGATCTCCGATGAGAGCGAAAAAAAGATCAGCAAGGAACTCCTGGATCACGGCCTGCCGCTGATCGAAACACCCTTCGATCTGGGCGAAGTCAGCTATCACTATGGCTGGACCTTCCACCGCGCCGGGGCCAACTGTTCCACCCAGCCCCGCCGCGTCATGACCATCATCTATATGGAAGATGGCATGCGCCTGGCCGCCCCCAAGAACAAGAACCAGCAGAGTGATTGGGATACCTGGCTGCCCGGGGCGAAAATCGGCGCGCCCATCGCCACCGACCTCAACCCGGTGCTCTATAACGCCAACGTCCCCGAACCAGCTTCCCTGTAGGTTCGGGCTTGCCCGAACGAATGAGACGCGGGACATTCCATAGGGCGTCCGGGCAAGCCCGGCCCTGAGTCATCGCCCGATCATTGTCATTTCGCGTAAAATCACACCCACGTATCTGAAATGCTCCGTAGATCATCGATCAGAAATCCCCGATCAGAGATTCTTGCCATGCCCCCGACCAAACGCGAAGTGGTCCGTCTTGCCCTGGACGATCGCCGCCCTCCCTACGTTCCCTGGTCCTGCGGCTTTACTTGCGAAGCTTACGAAAAGCTCCGGGCCCATTTCGGCCAGGACCACGTGGAGGCCGCCCTGCAGAACCACCTCCTGGGTCTGGGTAACGGCATCGGATTCTTTGAACCCGCCGGCCCGGACTGTGTCCGGGATGTCTTCGGCGTGGTCTGGGACCGCTCGGCCGATAAGGACATCGGCATCGTCAAGGGCTGCATCCTGCCCGAGCCCACGCTCGAGGGCTACACCCTCCCCAACCCCCTCGACCACCGCTTTTTCGCCGACATTCCCCAACGTCTGGCGGCCCAGGGCGACTCGTTCCGCGTCTTTTCCATCGGCTTCAGCCTCTACGAGCGGGCCTGGACGCTGCGCGGCATGGAAAACCTGATGATGGACTTCCTCGAACAGCCGCAGTTCGTCCGTGACCTCCTGAACGCCATCACCGACTACAACTGCGCCCAGGTCAAGAAGGCCCTGGAGTTCGATATCGACGCCGTTTATTTCGGCGATGACTGGGGCCAGCAGCACGGTCTGCAGATGGGCTATGCGCTCTGGAAAGAATTCATCTATCCCTGCCTGCAGCGCATGTACGGCCTGGTGCGCGCGGCCGGCAAGTACGTCTTCATCCACTCCTGCGGGGATGTCGATGAACTCTTCCCCGACCTCATCACCGCGGGCCTGAACTGCTTCAATCCCTTCCAGCCCGAGGTGATGGATGTGCTGTCCCTGATGCGCCAGTACCGGGGCCAACTCTCTTTCCACGGCGGCCTGTCCACCCAGCGCACCCTGCCCTACGGCAGCGTCGCCGATGTGGAACGCGAAACCGATACCCTCCTGGCCGCCGGCCAAAGCGGCAACTACATCTTCGCCCCCGCCCACGCCGTCGAAGGCGATGTTTCCCTGGAAAACATGCTTGCCTTCATCAAGAAACTCCAGCACCAGCCCGGGGCCCCGGCCTATTTGTAGCGTAGAGCGTGCTATTGCACGCCTCTTCACCGGCCGCTGTCGGCCGGTCATCCTTCTGATCAGGATGATGTTGCGTATCATCTCTCCGTTCACTCGCGCGGAGACCACACCCCCATGAAAATCGTTGTTCTCGACGGCTATGCACTCAATCCCGGCGACCTGTCCTGGGCCCCGATCCAGGCCCTGGGGCAGTTAACTGTCCACGAGCGCACGCCCCTGGATCCCCCCAATACCGTCATCGAACGGTCCACCGGGGCTGCGGCCCTCTTGACGAACAAGACGGTCCTCAACGCCACCACCATCGCCGCCCTGCCCGACCTGCGCTACATCGGTGTGCTGGCCACCGGCTATAACGTCGTGGATGTCTCCGCCGCCAAGGCCCGCGGTATCGTCGTGACCAACGTCCCCGCCTACAGCACCGATTCCGTGGCCCAGTGGACCATCGCCCTGCTTCTCGAACTGGCCTCCCAGGTCGGCCGGCATAACGCCGCCGTCCAGCAAGGCCAGTGGACCCGCTCTGCCGATTTCTGTTTCTGGCAAACACCGCTGCTCGAACTGTCGGGCCTGACCTTGGGCCTCGTCGGGGTCGGTTCCATCGGTTCCCAGGTGGCCCGCATCGCCAGCGCGCTGGGCATGACCGTGATCGGCCACTCACGCTCGGGCCGCGTGCCGCAGGATGTCCGCGCCGCATCCCTTGAAGATCTGCTCCGCCAGGCCGATGTGGTCAGCCTGCACTGCCCGCTGACACCCGAAACCCATCACTTGATCAACGCCCCCCGCCTGGCCCTGATGAAACCCACGGCGCTGCTCATCAATACCGCCCGCGGCGATCTGGTGGATGAAGCCGCCTTGGCCGAAGCCCTGAGCGCCGGCCGCCTCGCCGGCGCCGCCGTGGATGTGCTCTCCCAGGAGCCGCCCCCGGCCGACAACCCGCTCCTGAGGGCCCCCCACACCATCATTACTCCCCACATCGCCTGGGCTTCCTCCGCCGCCCGTGCCCGCCTCCTCCACGCCGCCGCAGGCAACCTCCGCCAGTTCCAGGCCGGCCACCCCGTCAACGTGGTTTCCTGATTCACCCCCCTCTCCCGGCCCCGGCAGGGCCTCAAGGGGCATCCCCGGGCCCGGCCCATCCCGCCCGGCTCTGCCCACTCTATCTCGCGATCCCCACCGGCCGCCGGACACCCAAGGCATTCAGGCATGAGGGGGGTCGGGCCCCTTCGCCTGCAGCGGATTACTACTGGCAGGCGTTGAGAATCGCCCTAAAACCGCCTCTCTGCGTGAACGGGCCAATGCGTGCGTCTTTCCGGCCTTGATACGAACCGTCGGGGGAAAGAGAGAAAACTGCAGTTGGCGTGCCCGGAGGCCAAGCAAGGTGGGGTAAAGGGCGGCTTAATCATTACCTGCATCTTCTGTCAAGAGAGCGAAAGGTTAGAATGGAGGAGGGTACGGTGGCGGCGGTGGGGTTTAGTGTGTTGCCGGCCCTCGCGGTGGCCGGTGCCTGAGTGTCTTGGCCGGTGCTCCATTTCCACCTCCTGGTCATCGCCCCGGATGCTTGGATTTAATGCATCCAGCTTTCGCGGAAGACCTCACGCTCGATACCACCATTCATTGAAAGGAGTGCCCCATGGATATCAAACGAGCGGGATCGCAACCCTCCAAGAGAGGGCCTTCCGACTGGTTTACCGGCGTGGTGCGAATCGACCCCTTGTTCGAGGTCCAGGCTCCATCCCAGGCGCAGGGTATCAGCGTCACGTTCGAGCCCGGCGCCCGGACACTCTGGCACAGCCACCCGCTGGGACAGCATCTGGTTGTCACTGCTGGCTGCGGGTGGATCCAGCGCTGGGGCGGGCCTGTCGAAGAGATCCGACCCGGAGATGTGATCTGGATCCCACCGGGAGAAAAACATTGGCATGGCGCCGCCGCCACCACCGCCATGATGCATATTGCCATCTATGAGCATCTCAATGGCAATGGCGCGGACTGGATGGAGCCCGTAACGGACGCACAATACCGCCGGGACTGAAAACAACCAGCCTCGGAAGCCGTCCGCCGCTCTGGCCAGGGCCAATGAAACCAGGGCAAGACCACGACACGCACGGGGCGGCCGACAACCCGGCCAGGGGCCAGTCGTGCAGGCACATTCACCACCCCCTTGGGGCGCTCTTTCTCTAACCCTGGCAGTCTTCGCGCTGTCGCGGCCCGTACCCGCTTTACGCGCTGAAGGACGACCCGCAGCCGCACGAACTGGTGGCATTGGGGTTCTGGAACACGAAGCCCCGGCCCATGATCTCATCCTTGAAATCGATCTTCGTGCCATCCAGGTACAGGTAGCTCTTGGGATCGCACACGATCTTGACCCCGTGCGAGTCGAACTTCCAGTCCGTTTCGCGCTCCTGCTCGGTCAGGTCCAGCAGGTAGGAGAACCCCGAGCAGCCACCACCTTTGACGCCCACGCGCAAACGGGTCTTGTCACCATCCAGTTCCTGCTGCTTGATGATCGTCTGCACTTCCCGGGCCGCCGTCTCACTCAGTTCAATCGCCATGATTAAAGCTCCAAAACGTTGCTTGGTTAACAGGTAAGCCAGTTAACCGGCCACACCCCCCACCCGTTCCTGGCCACCAGGACCATCTGACCACTTAACCAGTCCCCCAGTTAACCAGCCATCCTTCTATCCAATCTTATTCCCGTGCAGTTGCGGTTCTCCAACCGTCTCCCCGCCCTGCTTCTGGCGGTAATCGGCGATAGCGGCCTTGATCGCGTCTTCGGCCAGCACCGAGCAGTGGATCTTCACGGGAGGCAGGGCCAGTTCCTGCACGATATCCGTGTTCTTGATATCCAAGGCCTGATCCACCGTCCGGCCCTTGAGCCATTCCGTGGCCAGCGAGCTGGACGCGATGGCCGACCCGCAGCCGAAGGTCTTGAACTTGGCATCCACGATCCGGCCCGTGGCTTCATCCACCTGGATCTGCAGCTTCATCACATCGCCGCATTCCGGGGCGCCCACAATGCCCGTGCCCACGTTGGACGCATCCTTCGGCAAGGACCCCACATTCCGGGGGTGTTCGTAGTGCTCGATAATCTTCTCACTGTAAGCCATGTTCCATCCTTTCCTGATCGTCTCTTCCAGATTCAACTGACCAGCAGCCACCGATCACCGGCCACTCTCTTCAATGCGCACTCCACTCCACTTTCGACAGATCAATGCCCTGCTGCGCCATCTCATACAGCGGGCTCATCTCACGCAGCTTCTTGACGCCCGCCACCACGTGCTCGATCACGTAGTCCACCTCCTCTTCCGTGGTGAACCGGCCGAGGCCAAAGCGAATCGAGCTGTGGGCCAGTTCATCGCCGATGCCCAGAGCCTTAAGCACGTAGCTGGGCTCCAGCGAGGCCGAGGTGCACGCCGATCCCGAGGAGACGGCCACCTCCTTGATCGCCATCATCAGGGATTCGCCTTCCACCCAGGCGAAGCTGATGTTGCTGGTGTGGGGGATGCGCCGCTCAGGATGGCCGTTGACGTGCACCCCGTGACCCTCCAGGCCACTGACGATGCCCTTTTCCAGCTTGTCGCGCAGGGCCTTAAGCCGCGTTCCTTCCACCGCCATCTCCCGGCCGGCAATCTCGCAGGCCGCCCCCATGCCCACGATGCCCGTCACATTCAGCGTGCCCGAACGCATGCCGCGCTCGTGCCCGCCCCCGTCGAGAATCGGCGTCAGCCGCACCCGCGGCCGCTTGCGCCGCACGTACAGGTAACCGATGCCCTTGGGGCCGTACAGCTTGTGCCCCGAGGAGGAGAGCAGATCCACCCCGGCCGCCTCCACATCGATCGGCACCTTCCCCACCGCCTGGGTGGCATCCGTGTGGAAGATGACCTCCCTTTCCTTGCAGACCCGGCCAATCTCGGCAATCTCGTTGAGCGTGCCAATCTCGTTGTTGGCCCACATCAGGCTGACCAGAATGGTGTCCGGCCGCAGCGCCTGACGCAACTGTTCACCGTAGATCACGCCATCCCGGCCGGGCTGCAGATAGGTGACGTCGAAGCCTTCCTTCTGCAGCCGCTTGCATGGGTCGAGCACCGCCTTGTGCTCGGTCATGGCCGTGATGATGTGCTTGCCCTTATCGGCATACATCCCGGCGACGCCCTTGATGGCCAGATTGTTGGATTCGGTGGAGCCGCTGGTCCAGATGATCTCTTTGGCATCCGCATGGATCAGTGCGGCACACTGCTGACGGGCCTTGTCCACCGCGTCTTCGGCCTCCCAGCCGAAACAGTGATTACGGCTGGCGGCATTGCCGAACTTCTGGGTGAAATAGGGCAACATGGCCTCCAGCACGCGCGGATCCACCGGCGTGGTGGCATTGTTGTCCATGTAGATCGGTAACTTCACGGCCATGGCCTGCTCCTCATACGGCACGCGATCGCGTGCCTCATCCTTTTACCGTTGCATCCCCCCCGGATACCCGCCTCTTGCCCTTTTTACCCTTTGCTTTTCGCCCTGGTTTCCTATGCCCCGCCCACCATCACCTGCTCCAGCGGCACTTCCGCCTGTGGCTGCATCAGGTCGGCCAGCGTCGTCGCCTCAAAAAACCGGTTCAACCGGCCATGCAGCTTCTTGACCGCGCTTTCCACCGGGCAACGGCAGGCCGTGGGGCATTCCTGGCCCAGCACTGGCAGGTCGCCCACGCAGCGCATCAGGTGTACCGGCCCTTCGATCGCCGTCACCACTTCCATCAGCGACACCTGCTCGGGCTCCAGCGCCAGGCTGTAGCCGCCCCCAGCGCCCCGACTGGAAGTCACAATCCTCGCCTTGGCGAGGTCCTTCAGCACGTTCATCAGCACTGGCAGGGGTATCGTGTAAGCATCGGCAATCTCCCGAGCGCTGGCCGCGCCGGTGCTGTCCTGGCGCCTTAGGGCCAAGTGGGCCAAGGCTAACAGGGCGTAATCAGTCTTCCTGCTCAGGCTGATCATGGGTAAGTCCTCAATCGCCAGCACAATCGCAATTGAGATTCTATCTCACCTATCGCCAATATAATAGTACCGATTCAGTCCCAATTCAAACTGGTGGAAAACATCCGGATTTCCCCTGCGTTTGTAGTTCCTGTTGTAGTTCCACACCACAGATGGCACTTTTACACACCTACTTGACACCAAATGCCCCGATAGACCGATAGCCGGGGTACCAAACCCCGGCCTTAAAGGCCCGTTTACATGTCAGTTAAAGGGCTCAAAATCACCCTTTAACCCCCGCCAACACACCCAAGAATCCAAAAACGCCTAGCTAACAAATTGTCGTTAACTGAAATCAATCCCCCATGCCGCCGAGGCATAGGGCCGAAACGTAATCGTCTCCGGCGCCACGTCGGGCGCCAGGCTTACAGCGTTGCCGTGTCCATCCAGCGTCCAGGGTGTGGTGACCGGCACACCCGTTTTGTCGAGGATCGGAACCAGTTCGCCGGCGCTGTTGCGGCAGCGATATCCCCGGTCATCCACCGTCACCTTGTGCAGCCCCTTGTCCGCCGCCAGCCGAAAGGTCACTGAGAAATAGTCGTAAGCCACCCCCGCCACCGTCTCGAATTGCTCTTGCGCGGCCACCGGCAGGAACAGCAGCGTATTGGCGGCATACGTCGTTCCCTTGATCGTCACCTCCACGCTGTTGGTTGTGTACTTGAGGTTGTCGTAGCCCACCACATTGCAGGCGGCAAAGTTCTTGGTGATCTGCAGAACGATCGTGCCTTTCTTCCTCTGCGGGAAGGTGTCGAAGCGATCCCCCGCCGAGTTGGCCACCGGCTTGTTATCCGCGTCCTTGAAGAAAGGCTCCGTCCACTCATCGTAACTGGTGGTCAGCACGCTCGGCCGGGCCAGCGGCGGAATGGCCGATCCCGGCCCGCTGCCGCCCAGGCTGGCCAGGATGTAATTCGCCGTGATCTCAAACCACAGCGGGTTGCGGTTGATGTTCCGGCTGGTCACCCCCTTCAGGTTGTAGCCCGCCGGCGCCGCGATCGCCTCCACCGCCGCTTCGGCCACGTCGCTCCCATCGGCCAGTTTCTCGCACTCCACCTGGTACGTATCCGTCAAGGTGCCCAGCACCTTGTCCTTGATCCTGGCGATCCATCCGGGCGTGCCTGCTGCCATGTTCGTGCTCCTGAACTTCCTTGTTCAATGGTCCATCGTCGCCGCAGGTCCTCGCCTCAGCCGACCTTCGACAACTGCATTGCCGCCTGTTCGGTTTCGATCTGATCCTGGGTCCGCTCCATCACCCGCCGCGTGGCCAGCAGGCTCCGGGCCCCGTGCAGCAGCTCGGCCGTCAAGGCCGTGGCATCCTTGCCCGCCAGCTTCGTGGCCAGGCGCACCGCGTTGGTGCACGTCCGCAGCCCACCCGAGCCTGGCAGGTTGGCCAGCCCCAGCAGGAAGCGCTCCGCATCGCGGGCCAGCCTCAGCTTGTTGCTGCCATACACCTTGCGGATGTCTTCGATGGTGAACAGCGGTTCGCCCAGCCCATCGCCACCGCCCCGCCGCGTACGCTGGTGCAGGTCCCGGGCAATGGCAATCCGGCTCCTGATCTGGGCCAGCGTTTCCCGGCCCTTGCCCTCGCCGCGTTCCAGGTAAGACACCAGGTCGATCGTCCCGCACCACAGCATGGGAATGCCCGTGGCGTCCTGCAGATCGCACAGCGTGTACAGGGCCCGGTCTTCCGTGCCCAGGCACAGCTTGTGGATCTGATCCACGATCAGGAGCCGCCCCGAATCGTCCAGCATCCGCTTGATGCCGTCGAACCAGTAGCGGCTGGAGGCATAGCGCGTGCCGGGGCTCAGCCGCATGGCCCGGCCGATGGCCTCCACCAGGGCCGGGGGCGTGGCCCCGATGGTCTCACAGGAAACAAAGATCGCTCCGGGCTTTTCCGCCGCCACCGCCTGCAGGGCCATCGTCTTACCGATCCCCGCCTCCCCGTAGCACAGGCCGATCCCGCCCAGGTGCATGGCCACTTCCGCCACGCCCATCACTTCCCGGGCGATGGCTGTCCACACGAAATTGGTGGCCTTGGGTGACGCCTCGCGCTTGATCTCATCTTCCAGCCACCGATCCATGTCCAGGATGATCTGCCGCCAGTTGCCCTGGTAGCACATGTTCATCACCTGGCTGACCGTGGTGGCGGAAATGCCCAGGGCCTTGGCCACGTAATTGTTCGAGACCCCGTTGTGCTTGACGTATTCCGCCAGGCGCTGGGTGACCAGCTTGGCTTCATCCTTGGTCACCGCTACCGGGTTATCGTGCCTTATCGTCCGTGATTCGCCCATGATCCTGGCCTCTTCCATGAGGTGGTCCATCGGATTCTGCATTGCTCGATCGGTCATGACTCACCCCGCAGGCGCTCGGTCAGCCTGAAAAAGACATCGCCCGCCGGCGCATCCGTCGCCGGCATTGGCCGTCCCTGGCTGTTAAGCATCGCGCCCACGTCCGTGAGGCTTGGCACCGTCTCCGCACCCACCGCGGGCCGGAGTTGTTCGCGTTCCATGGCCCTTTGCAGGGCCGGGAATTGATCGTCAATCGCCGTTCGCACCGGCCGTAAAACGGGCGATCCACCCCCGGGATCTGCCCCCTGGGGCCGGTTGGCCTTGTTGCGCTTGGCCGCCGCCGCGATGGCCAGGTCCACCACATTGGCGTTCATGTCCTCATGCCGCTCGTGATACTCCCGCCGCAGTTTGCGCAGCTTGGCCCGCTGCTTCAGCGCCTGGCGGATCTCCTGGCCGTTCACCGCAAAGGGCACCTTGGCATTCTGCCGGGCGATGCAGATGAACTTGCCTTCCACCGACCACACCTGCACCTTCGACCGGTCCTGATCGTCTACCCGCAAGGCCACTTCCTTGCCCACCAGCGGGAACAATTCACCGCAGTCGGCCCCGTAGCTCATGCCCTCATACACCACCCCGATCCGCCCCACCTTCACCGGCCGCGTGGGCTTGAGGCACAGGGCATCCAGGGCACCTTCCGGCGCCGTCCGCATCGCCCCAAGGTGTTCCTGCCATACCTGGGCCGGCGAGCGCCCATCCATGCCCTGGCCGTGATGCGCGGCCAGGTGGTAATCCGACTCCAGCCACTGGGCGAACTTCTGGCGGAACTCGGCAATCCCGGGCAGCTTGCCGGCCTTGATCAGGGCCGCCAGCCCCTCGGGCCGGTTCTCGGGCTTGTTGCCGCAGTAGCTGGGCCAGAGCCGGCTGAAGCGATCGCAGACCGTCCTGAACGCACGTTCGATGGGTTTAGCGCGGGCGTTGTACGGATGGGCCTGCAGCTTGCCCACGCCCAGCAGGGCAAAAGCCCCTTTCAGCCGCTCGCCATCATGCTCCACGTGGATGCGCGTCTTTTCCTGCTTCGTCCGCCCATGCAAGGCCCACGAGTCGTAATCCTTGCCGTTGTCCACGTACACGTTCCGGGGCACACCATAGGCCTTGGCCCCCGCATGGAACGCGCTCAGGATGGGATCGGTACAGGGCGCCGCCGTGCGGATCTCCCAGCCCGGAAACAGCCGGCTCCGCAGATCCTCCCAGCCCGTCAGCCAGGGCCGGCAGGGCTCACCACTTTCATCCAGCACCACCACATCAAACTGATGATGATCGCCGCACCAGATGTCATTGCTGGCGATGCTGTTGTAGTCGCGTTCCACGTAGGTATCGGCCGCATCATCCTTGCCAAAGCGCAGCTTCAAAACCACCGGCTCGGGAATGCGCTTCACATAGCGGCGGGCCGCCTCATAACTGCACTTGGGCCAGCCATGCTGATCGGCCGTGTAACAGGCAATCTCATGGCACACCTTCAGGGGCTTGCGCTTCAGATCCAGCCACAGGCCCTTGATCTGGACCAGGAATGGATCATCCTCCCCCCGGCCCCCGGAGCCGCCCCCGGAGCTTCCCGCCCCTTCCCACCGGCCATCGACCAGGCCGGCCAGCCCCTGGTACCGATATGCCCGCTGCCAGCGGAACAAGCTTCTCCGGCTCACAATCCGGCGTTTCAAAACATGTTGAGCGGACAGAAACAGATCCGTCGCCTGCCGCTCCGTCTAGCCCCGGCGCAAGGCCCCTTGCCGCCAGATCGCCCAGTCATCCAGCACGCGCTTGCGGAACACCAGTTCCTTGCGCTGGGCATCGGTCAGTTGCCGGGTATCGAACGCAAGCTGATCGGGGAACTTGATCCGGGCCAGGGCACTGTCTGCATCCTCGCGGATCGTCCACATCTTGCCCGTCAACCGCCGCAGCGGCACCGCCGGATCCAGCGCCATGCGCCGAAACGCCTCGCGGTCCTGCGGCTTCAAGATGCCCAGGTGGAATCTCATAAGCGCCCCTGATCTAGATCGCGCCACACGCGCGATGCAGCAGCCCCGCGCCGCCGGCCTGTGGCCGGCGGCGCGGGATCGGCTGGTACCTCAGCGCATGCGATGATTCGCCGACGATCCTCGCTCAGTTCGGCTTCAGTCGCCGTGATGCCCAGGCGGGCCAGAACCTCGGCCACCCGGGCCAGGGGAACAGCCGGATCCAGCAGCATCGTGCGGATGCGTGCCTGGTCTGGTCGGCTGAGTTTGACGGGATCGAATACCATGTCTGCGGCCCTTTCAGCCCATCGAACGCCCGTTCAAGCCTGGTTGGCCGGCTCCGCAGCCGGCGCGTGCGCAGCCGGATCGGCGGGCTTGGAAGCGGTCTGCGTCTTGCCTTTGCGCGGCTGAGAAATTGGCGCCTGGCCCGAGATTTCCAGCAGAATGTGGGCGATGGTTGTGTTTCTTCGCTTGGCCGCGTCCATGATTACCTGGCCCATGTCCTGAAGCATCCGCCTCTTGCTGCTGGAGGTCGGGCACTCGGATATGGCTCGCTCAAGTCGCTGTTCAAAAATGCTGTCCACGAGTGTGATCGCCATGGGCTTGGCCTCTCTTATTTGATTACAATGATTTCATTGCATTAGGTATGTTTTACTATCAGTCGTGTGCCATGTCAAGCTGCAATGTTTTCTTCGCAATCCGTTTGTTCCTGTAGCGATAGGTTGGGTATATTGGCTGATGTGAAGTTCACCGAGAAGCTAGAAAGGCTCATTGCGGGGCGAAATAAGGCTGAGTTAGCCCGGCAGGCTGGCCTCACCGCAGACACCGCCATCAGCAATTACCTGCACCGCAAGGGATCAATTCCCCGTGCTGACATCGCGTTAAAGATCGCCCGTGCTTTGGCGGTAGACTTTGCTTGGCTGGTAGATGATGAAGCGGACTGGCCTCCACCCACGGGTGATTCATCTCCCTCATTGGCCTTGGCTTCAGATGATGACCTGATGCAGGAGGCTGCACGCCGTTATATCCATACGTTGCCCAGAGTCGTCAGGCTGCTAAGTGCTATTGAAAAGCGTGATTGGGAAACCGTCGTAAAGCACCTTGTTGCCCAGCGTTCTGATGCCAAGTTGCCCGCGGAAATTGAGGAGGCTGTGGCTCTAGCCCAGTCATTCTGGGGCCTGCTTTCGGTAGGAGATTTTGATATATCGCGGCATGTTCTTCGCCTTGGGGTCGGAACACTTCCGCCCGACTTGGGTCCCGATGACATCAACCCGGCCAACCTGACTCGCCGGGCAACGGCCATCATGAAGAACCCTCACGTGGCTGCCGTGTGGGATTTTGCACGAGTCTATTCAATGGAACAATCTGGCGATCCGAGGTTCCAAGGCATGGTCGCGAAATGGGTCAAGCGGATGCCGGCCGGCCCGGACATCCTCTATGGCCATGATCGTGACCAGCCGGCCGGACGACCTG
>JAJXSS010000436.1 GCA_021784455.1 Planctomycetota bacterium | reverse complement strand
CGGCCCCCGCCCCGAGGCCGCCGGCCACTGCCCCGGCCGCCGCACCCCGGCCCGCCCCCAACAGCAGCGTGCTGGTCTACATCAAGTACGACATCGCCCGCCGTTTCGGCCTGCTCGCCCACCTCTTGGGCGGCCGGCGCGACAGCATCGTCCGTTATCAGACCTTCGATGCCGCCCGGCCGTGGTGGCGCAACCCCCTGCTCGTCTACGACGAGGCCCCCCTCGCCGGCCGCCACACCACCCTTCAGGTGGATGCCGCCCGCATCACCGGCCGCGGCTCCAGCGCCAATGTGACGGTCACCGTCAATCTCGTGCCCCATGCCCAGGTGGCCATCTCAGACCCGCCCGGTTGCGACGCCGTCCGCGGCCGGATCACCGCCATCATCAGCGCCGCCGCCGAATACTACGACGGGCACTGGACCCCGATGCTGCACCAGGAGGGCCTGAAGGTGACCTTCCCCTTCAACACCTGCGATCCCCACCGGCCCGTGCAGGTGGTCGGGCACGAGAGCCGGGTGGTCCCCTCTTTTTCCCTCGAACGCTATACCCGCGCCCGCCAGAAGTGGCAGCCCAAAAGCCACTGGCCCGCCCAGCCCAAGAACGGCGACTGGTGGGTGGTCATCCACGGGAAGGATGCCACCCTGCAATTCACCCGCTACCGCTACTGCCAGCCCAAGGCCGTCGCCCAGGCCCCGGCTCTTCCCCGCCCCGCCCGCGCCCGCGAATGATCCCGCTGGCGCACCGGCGAAGTCTTGCCGCACCCCGCCTCACCCATCTTTCCGCTCCAGCAGCGGCCCCCGCCGCGCCTTCTCCCGCAGGAACAGAAACACCAGCCCCGGCCCAAAGCACCACAACAGCACCGCCAGTCCCAGCACCAGCCCCGTATACGACCCCCGGGCACAGTAGCACTCCCGCCGATCGGATGCCCAGGCCTGGATCGGGGCCGCCACCAGCACCTCCAGAATGCTCCCGGCCAGCAACCCGCGCAAGCGCCGCGCCAGCCACGTGCGCTGATCCATCTGCCGGCCGTAAAGCCAGAAAATCCACGCCCACACCGCCCAGACCACCAGCATGCCCGCCCACACCACGTACGAGCCGACATGGTCGCCGGACCGGATCCCCGCGTAGTCTTCCCACCAGTTGGGCAGCTCCAGCAGCGTGGCCGCGATGCCCGTGGTCAGCAGCGTCGCCATGAAAGCCCCGGCCAGGATCGAGGTCCACAGCGGCCGTGGCGCCGCCTGCACCCGCACCCACCAGCCCCGCCGCGGCCGCAAAAACAGCCACTGCATCAACAGCAGCAGACCAATGAACACCCCGCTGGCCGCATAGAAGGGCGTCCTCTCCCCCGGCAGGTTCATCTTTTGGGTCAGCCAAGCCCCCCACACCACCGGGGTGCCTGCCAGCCCCATGCTCTCGAGTCCGAACCACCGGATGTCGACCGGAATGATCCAGAGCACACCCGGCAGGAGGCACAGCCCCGCCAGGACCAGCAGCAGCCAACGCAACCGATACGCCGTGGCTTGAGCTTGCGTCATGGATGGGCTCCCGCCGGCTCCGGACTTGCTTCAGCCGCCTCCGGTCCGCCGGCCCAAACGTCAAGGCCCGCACCGCCTCCTCGGCCAGGAAATTGCCGACACCTCTTGATGCCCAGTGTACCACGGGTAAAGGCACGAGCGTCGAGGTTCTGCGGCCGGTTCTGCGGCCGGCCAGGGTCTGCCGCCGGCAGTTGACACAGGCCCCCCGCGGGCCGATCATTCCTCAGCCGCTGTACCTTGGAGAGGTGGCCGAGCGGTTGAAGGCGCTGGTCTCGAAAACCAGTGTAGTCCTTATGGGCTACCGTGGGTTCGAATCCCACCCTCTCCGCTTTTCGAAAAAGCCCACGTGTTCTCGGCTCGGCCACCCGCCGGCTACTCATGTCCGCACCGAAAAACGACTGAGCCTCGGTGCATGGGGCCAAGGCCCGTGCCGGGGGATTCACCATCTACAGAGCGGTCGTGGGCTTGGGCCTGACCGTGGCCTCGCCAGTCTTGGGATTGCCCGGCCGGTCGGTCAGAAGGTCACGCGATACAAGGCCGATGACCGCCACCACACCCCGGTGACTTCGCGCTGGCGGCGGCGCTGACGGCGCACCTGAAGCACGTGCAGACCGGTGGCGCCGCAGCGTTTTTCGAACGCCAGGGCCAGCTCCTGGGCCTGAACGCGCTGGCGGGCCCACACGCGGCACACACGCACACCGCGTTCGGGGCGGGCCGCGGTGGGGGGGGCGGGGTCGGTCTGAGCTGACTCGTCCGCCAGGGGCTGGGCGGGGTCGTCGGGGGCCGGGATGGGGGGCAGGCATTCCTCGACCAGCACGATGTAGTCGGCGGCCATGATCCACGGCCGCCCCGACAAGAGGCGGAGGGCCTCCAGCAGACGCATGGAGAAGACCCCGTTGCGGTATACCTCTTCCACCAGGTCGGCCGTGGCCTGGGGCCACGCCTGCCTGATGACAAAATTCAGGGCGTGCTTCTGGGTAAGCTCCAGGGCCGGGCCGCCGGCGGCCTCGCGGGCCAGGGCGATGGCCTCCCGCAGCGCCTCCCACGCCGCCCAGGGGGCCGGGACGGCTTGAAGGTCCAGCCCGCGCACCAGGGCGGTGCGCCAGTCATCCGGGGCCAGGGCTTCGAGGATCTGGTGCGCCTGGGTCAAGGCCGATTCTGCGCCGGCGAGGTGAGCGGTCAGGGCCCGGTTGAAGTGCGGCCACAGCGACTGCGGCGCCAGTTGCGCGGCCCGGGTGTAACAGCGCTCGGCGTCGGCGAATTTGCCGATTTCGCCATACAGCGAGCCCAGGGTGATCCACGGGGCCGCATCGGCGGGCACCATGCTGAGGTAGCGCTCCAGGATCAGGGCCGCCTGGCGGGTTTCGCCCAGGTCCCGCAGGCATTCGGCCAGCCGGCGGTAGGCCTGGGGAAAATCAGGCATCAAGGCTGCGGCGCGGTCGAAGTGCAGGATGGCCCGTTCCGGCCGGCCGCTGCGCTGAAGGGTATCCGCCAGGTGATACAGGGAAACGGCGTTGCGCCGTCCTAGGCGGCACAGGCGCCGCAAGACCTGCTCGGCCAGGCGGTACTCGCCCAGGTCCGACAGACGCAGCCCCATGGCCAAGAGGGCGCGGCGGTCCAGACCGAATGTGGCAATGGCCGCCTCCACCTGCCGGCGGGCCTCTTCAATCCGGCCCTCCCACGCCAGACCGGTGGCCTCCATGGCCCGGGCCTGCCCGCACTCATCGGCGGCCAAGGCGTGTACATCCACAGCCCGCAACTGTTCGAGTGCTTCGCCCGGCCGACAGGCTTCCAGGGATGCCATAACACCGGCCAAGCGATCGGGTACGCGTGGGCGCATCGGCTAAACCTCCACCTACTTATTTCTATACATCATCCCCTGCCGGCCGCCACAGTTATTCGGAAATTCTGATGGGGCTCTGCGGACCATTCCGGGGCGTGGATCGGCAGGCCCCGGCGGGGGTTGAACGGAGGTTCCTGGCTTTGATGGGTTTGCCCAGGCTGCCGGCTTTCACCATTTTCCCGCCATCAGGTCGCGCACCAGGCCGGCATTGGCCGGGGGAAATGTCAGCGTCGCTAACTCCTGAAGCCGCACCCATTTGAACTCGGC
>JAJXSS010000435.1 GCA_021784455.1 Planctomycetota bacterium | reverse complement strand
ATGTTGACCCCCGGATCTTACCGCGCCGCACCGGCGGCGCAAATATCCAAATGCACAGGAGAACCAAAATCATGACCACCGCCACCACCCAGGGCGAGCGGATCTCGCTCTATTTCAGGCAGGGATCATCGGACAAGGAATACCACGCCTCCATCGAGCCCCAGGGCACGGGCTTTGTGGTCAACTTCGCTTACGGCCGCCGGGGCTCGACCCTCCAGACCGGATGCAAAACTTCCACACCTGTGGAATATGCCGCGGCCAAAAGGATTTACGCCAAGCTGGTGGGCGAGAAGACCGCCAAGGGCTACACCCCCGGTACCGAGGGCACGCCCTATCAGCAGACCGACCGGCAGGACCGAGCCACCGGCATCCTGCCCCAGCTTCTCAACCCGGTGGATGAGGCCGAACTGGGCAAGCTGCTGGCCGACCCGGCCTGGTGGGCCCAGGAAAAACTGGATGGCCGGCGTCTGCTTATCAATCGCAGTGATGATCAGGTGACCGGCATCAACCGCAAGGGGCTGATCGTGGCCCTGCCTCAGCCCATCCAGGACCATGCCCGGCGGCTGGGCTGCCAGCAATGGTTGATCGACGGCGAGGCCATCGGCGACACCCTGTACGCCTTCGATCTGCTGGAATGGGCCTGCAACGACCTGCGCGGTCAACCTTACGCGAAACGCCTGCGCCTGCTCGACCAGGTGCTCGCCCCCGCCCCCGGAAATGCGGGTGACAGCACCGGCGGCATGCGTGGGATCGAGACGGCGATGACCCTGCGGGCCAAGAGGGCCCTCCTGGCCCGGCTGCGCCAGGAGAAGAAGGAAGGCATCGTGTTCAAACGTCACGATGCGCCTTACACCCCCGGCCGGCCCACTTCCGGGGGCGGGGGACCGCAGGTGAAGGTCAAGTTCACCGCCACCGCCTCCTGCGTGGTGGCGAAGGTGAATGCCGGCAAGCGCAGTGTGAAACTGGAACTGCTGGACCCCTGCGGCAACCGGGTGGGCGTAGGCAACGTGACGGTGCCCGCCAACCAGGTGATTCCCGGGGTGGGGAGCATCGTCGAGGTGCGCTACCTGTACGCCTACCCCGGCGGGGCCTTGTACCAGCCGGTGCTGCTGGGCCTGCGCGACGACCTGGACCTGAGCGCCTGCGTGACGCGGCAGCTCAAGATCAAGGCCGGCGAAAGCGGCGACGAGCAGGGCGAAGGCTGATCCGGCCTCATCTGTGTCCCATCTGCCGGACCAATTCCGAAGCTGGAAGCTGATTCCGCAACTCCCGGCGCTCACGCAGGACGGCGCGTGCCGCCCTGTTCTCTTACCAATCCCAACCTGAAAGGAAACCAACATGCGCATTCTGGCCATCAACAACCTGGGCGGCGGCTACGCCGACTACATGGACATCGACCCCGGCACCACCGTGGACAAGCTGTTCGCCAAGATGGTCCCCAGCGGCAAGGCCGAGGACTACCTGGTCCGGGTCAACCGCCAGCCTGTGGCCCGCGACTACGTGCTGCAGGAGGGCGACCGGGTGTCCATCACGCCCCTGAAGGTCGAGGGTGCCGCTCTCTGCCCCCGCCCGCGGAATCCCCAACCCCGCCCCCGGCATTCCCGCCCCCGGAATCGCCACGTCCGGAATGCCGCTTTCCGGGGGAATCCGCTGATCCTGTGGCCGCGGACGGCCCTGGGCTGGCGCCGGCCGGTATCGCAGGCGGCCTGATCCCGAACTGACGGCGGTGGCAACACCATCATCATCACTACCCCCATCCCCCGGACAGCTGGGCGTATCCGCGTCCAGCTTCCGGGGGGAGGAGTTTATCTATGCCATCAGATACTCAACCCAGACCCAGGTGGCCCCTGCGCCTGGCCCAGCGCCTGCTGGACTGCTTTCAGGCGTTCCGCCAAAGCCACGGGGACCGTCTGACTGGCGAGCTGGACCACCTGCTCGGCCGGTGTGAGCACCTCAAGCGTCTGCGCCACCGGCTGGACCTGTGCCGCCAGTACACCCTTCCAGGGGCGGCCCGGCAGGTGCGGGACGAACTGCGCGATTGCCTGGCCAGCCTGGGCTACGACCTGGAACAAGCCCAGAAGACCATCCCTCAGGAAGTGACCGACCGGCCGGCCTTGACCCTGAGTGACCTGTACCACGACCTGCAGCAGCTCCAGCAGGAGTTCGGCGGCTGGGACTGGGATCCCCGGGAAGGGGTCCTATCCGTCACCACCGACACCATCACCCTGGAAGGTCTGTACCTGGGCCCTTTTGAGATCCGCCTGGACTTGAAACGCCTGGGGCTGATTCCCGGGGGCGGGGGCGGGGGACGCCACCGGCCGCTGTATACCGTGGTAGCCCAAGAACCCCAGTACGCCGCCGGCAATGAGCATGTCACCCACCCCCACGTGAGTGATGAGGTGCTGTGTGAGGGGGATGCGGCCCCGGGCATCCGCAAAGCATTGGAAGAAGGCCGGATCAGCGACTTCTTCCTCCTGGTCCGCTCCGTGCTGACTACCTACAACCCGCACTCCCCCTACGTGGCCATCGAGCACTGGGAGGGCCATAGCTGCCACGACTGCGGCTCGCTGATCAGCCATGACTCCAGCTTTTATTGCGAATCCTGCGACCACGACTACTGCTCGGACTGCACGGGCACCTGCCATGGCTGTGACGACAGCTTCTGTAATGGCTGCCTCCAGGAATGTCCCTTCTGCCAGCAATGGTTCTGCCATAACTGCATGCAGGCCTGCCGTGACTGTGGGCATAAGTGCTGCCCATCGTGCCTCAATGATGACGACCTGTGCCCCGACTGTATCCCGGAGCCCGGCCCCGATCCGCACGATCAAACCCCGTATATCCAAGGAGATGACCATGACGCAGCCCTCGCCCCCGGAGTCGGAATCAAAGACGGATTGTCCAGCGACGAAGCCGGCACCATCGCCGCGGCCGGCAGTCCCGCAGCCCATGAAGCCGGCACTGAACCCCCTGCCGCCGGCAATGACCGGCCAGTTCCGGGGGCCGCGGTCCAGCCGGCTTGAACCTTCCGCCCGGGGGCTGCGCTTTACCCCCTATGCCTGGGCCAAGCTCCAGTGGTTCTGCCACCGGGGCGATACCGAGATTGGTGGCTTTGGCGTATCCCCCCGGAATGACCTTCTATTGGTCGAAGATTTCATCACCGTGACCCAGGCGGTGACGGCCGTATCGGTCAAGTTCGACGATCTGGCCGTGGCCGACTACTTCGACCAGCAGGTGGACCAGGGCAGGAAGCCACCGGAATTTGCCCGCCTGTGGCTGCACACCCATCCGGGGGCCAGCCCCACGCCCAGCGGGACGGATGACGAGACTTTTGGCCGGGTATTCGGCGTGTCGGACTGGGCCGTCATGTTCATCCTGGCCCGGACGGGCAAGACCTATGCCCGCCTGCGCTTCAACATCGGCCCCGGCGGCGAAACCCTGCTGCCGGTGGAAGTGGACTACACCGCCGACTTCCGGGGGAGCGACTTCCGGGGGTGGGAGAAGGAGTATGCGGCCAACGTCCGGCCGGATCCGATGTGGCGGCCGACATTCTCTGGCGGCGGGAAGGCTGTATCCGGGGGCCGGGGCGGGGGCGGGGTTGGCGTCGGCTGGTGGGGCGATGGTGACCTGGCCTACGAAGATTGGATGAACGGTCACGATCCTATGGGTCTGCTGGG
>JAJXSS010000033.1:3546-16458 GCA_021784455.1 Planctomycetota bacterium | reverse complement strand
TCGATGTACGGGCGTTCGAAGAACTCCCACAGTGCCCGCGCGCCCATCGCCGGGTCTTTGGACATGCCAATGTGCCGGCGTTCGTCGACCGGGCTGGTGCCACGAATGGGCGTGTGCGGCGGGATGGAGGGCTTGGTCGGACGGGCGGGATACTTCTTTCCATCGCGGCCGAGCCGGGTGGGCAGGCCATAATCTTTTTGACCTGCCTTCGTGGCTGCGGTGGCTTCCCGCTGCTTGCGGGCGACCTCAATGGACGCCCTGTATTTCGACACCATCGCCTGCGAAACGCCAACGTGATCAGCCAGGACACCATCGCTCATGTCTGGCTTCATCTTCAGCGCCTTGATGACCGCCTTGGCCTTGTCGTTGTTCGTCCGACGTAGGCCGTGCGCCTTGTTGGCGCTGAGGCTCAGCCACTGGGCTTCTTCCTGCAGGCCGGTCGCCACGTTCGCCTTGATCTGCTTTCGCGCCAGCTTTCGGTGGGCGAAGTAGCGATGGAAGCCATCCACCAGCCAATGCACCGCGCCGTCGGACACCACCTGCACCGGCGGGAATTCCGTGCCGGACTCCAGAAGGCCGGCGTATTCGGCCACGACGTCCTGGTCGATGGCCATACGCGGTTGGGTGTCGCCGTCGATCTTGATCTTCGCAATGTCGAGCATCTGCTCGCTCATGGTTGTTCTCCTGGCTTTGGGGTTGTTCCTCGCGCGTCCGCCGGGATTCCCGCCGCCTCGAGCACCAGTTGGCGATGCCCGTGCCTTCGCAGCGCCTTGGCACCCGCTTGGCGGAGGTCAGCCTCGACCTGGTTGAACACCGCCATCGCCTGGTCCACTGTCATGTGCTTGTGCCACGCGCACGGGTGGCTCTCGAACCAGTCGGCCACGCCGCAATAGCGCAGGGCGGCACCCAGCAACTCACTTTCTTCCGCGCTCCGATGCGTCTTGTTCATGGCCGCTCCGTGATCCGAACCGTGACCTTGCCGCCGTCGACGACCTGGGCTTTCTCGATGAGCAGCCACACGATCTGGCTGTCGTCGGGGAAGGCGCCGCCGCGCTGCAGCGCATCGCCAATCGCCTTGAGCAGGTTGTCTAGATCGCGACGGCGCAGATCGGGTGGGAACACCTCGATGGCCACAGCCAGCTTGCCGGTCATGGGCTGGACGCCCTTGGCCTTCAGCAGCGCGGCGACCGTCTTCTGGTAAGCGCGGCCCTCTTCGCTGATCACCATGCGCCCGCGCCACAGGCGCCAGTAGTGATTCACCGAGGGCGGAAATGGCAGCTCCAGTTCGATCATGGCGTGCTCCGAAGAAGCCTCCCGCCGGCGTGGGTGTGACCGGCGGGAGGCGAGGGGGAGGGAGATGGACACTCGTCACCGCCGCCACGGAGGGGTGGGGCTCTGCGCCTGGGCGGGCGTGGCGCTGGCGGGCGCTGCGTCGCGCTTGGCGTAGCCCTTGACCTCGTTGGTCATCTCGCCGGTGTCGTCGCGCTTCTTGAGCTTCACGGTGATCACCAGGGGGATGTTGTGCAGCTCGACGCTGTCGCCCGGGGTCATGACGCCCACGGCCCGGCAGATGGCCGAGAGTTCCTGCCTGGCGATCTGCACCGTGGTCGGGTTGGAGTTGTTCAGGTTCAGCCGTGCCCAGACGAAGCGGCCCTTGAACGGCCCGTCGAGGATCTGAAACGAGAGCTGCAGGTACTGGCCCGAGCCGTTCTTGGTCGGCTTCATCTCGCTTTCGGTGATGACGGCCAGGTACTTGCCGGCGAGAATGGGCTCAAAGTCCTGAGACGGTTCGACCTGGTTGGCGTTGAATCCATTGAGCGTTGCCATAGCGAATCTCCTTTAGGGTTGGGGTTCTTGCGGTTCTGAAGTCGTGCGATTCATCACGCCGACACCGTCGTGGGCGACGGCAACGGGTTTGCGGAAGGAACAGAGGGAGCGGACGGGGCCGACGGAGCGTGGGCTTCACGGGCGAAGTACTCGTAAGCGGCCCATTCCAGCGGCAGCTCCGGCGGCATCTTGATGCGGTTCTTGGCGACGTGGGTCGGGCCTTCGCTGGTGCGCATCACCCGCACCGGCTCGACGTTCTTGACCTTCTTGGGATCGGTGGTGGTCGAGTACGTGGCGAAGAGCACCTCGTCGCACCACTCCATCACCACGGCCGCCGCCAGCTTGTGGAGCCGGGGAGAGAAGCGGTCGAAGGCCGAGTCCTCCGGGGTCTGGAACTTCTCGATCTTCGTGTGGGCGATGAGGACGATCGCCATGCCCCGGTCGCGGCGCAGGGCGTCGAGGGCATCGATGACCATCCGCCACTCATCGAGGGCAAAGACGTAGCCCTTCTGGAAGCCGATGTCCTCGATGTTCTTGACGTTCTTGCGGACGCAGACTTCCTGCCAGATCAGCCGCTCCAGCCAGTCCAGCGAATCGACCACCACCGTGCGGAAGTCGTGCGGCTCGCTGCGCAACTCCGTCAGCGCCGCCATCACGTCGGCGAAGCTGCGGGTGACGGGGAACTTGGCGCAGTCGATCTCGCCCAGACCGTCTTCGGTCTGGATGAAGACCGGGTGGTCGCTGGTCGCGGCCCAGGTGCTCTTGCCCACCCCCTGGACGCCGTGAATCATGCAGCGTCGTGGGGCCGGGCGTTTGCCGCAGGTGATTTGGGATAACAGGCTCATCGTGCATTGCTCCTTTCAATGGGTTTCTCAGGAAGGGGCCGGGGCGGCATCAACCGAGCCGCACCGGGAGGCGGTTCATGCGCGCCACGGGCGCCGCGCCCCAGCCCCGCATCTCGTCTCACATCCAGTCGAAGGTTCGGGTGTCCTCGTAGCCGGTGGGCCAGAAGGCCGACTCGCGGCAGGTCCGCAGGCGTTTGACCGCCTCCTCGTTTTCCTTCTGGGCCAGCGCCAGCACGTCCTCGCCCATCCGCCACACCCCGGCCCGGAACGGCTCTTTCTTCTCCACCGCGATCAGGTGGACCGGCAACTCGCGGGGATCGATCTGGGCGGCCGCCGCCAGGACCGAGCGGTAGAAGGCGAGTTGGTGGGGATAGCCGTAGCGACGGGCGTCGGCCTCGAACCAGGTCAGGTCGTCGGCGGTCTTGAGATCGACGATGGCCGCGCCGGGGAACTGGCTGTAAAAGTCCAGGCGGATCTGGCAGGGAACACCGTGCCACTCGGCCCGCACGACAGCTTCGGCCACTCCCTTGGACAGAAGCTGTCGCGCCAGCTCGTGGGAGAGCACGCCGGCGGCCATCTGCTCAATCAGCGTGGCCTGCTCCTCCGTGAGCACGGGCTTGCCCTGCGCTGCGGCCCATTCGGCAAAGGCCTTGGTGGTGGTGCCGTAGGGCTGGCCGGTCTTCTCGTTGATCGGGCCGCCGATCGCGTACTCGGCCAGGAACTTCTCGCGCCCTTCGAGGATCAGCGTGTGGGCGGCGCGCCCGATTTGGTATGCGGGCCGGTCTTCATCTTTCGCCAGGCCGGTCTGCTTCCAGTGGTAGAGCAGCGGGCAGCGGCGGAAGTCTGCCAGGCGATGGCTGCTCAGGTTGTCCTTGGCCGCGGCGTGATAGACGTCCGCCGGCTCCGACAAAAAGAGTTTGAGAAGGTCACGGCTCATCAGTTGTTCTCCACACAGGGAAGCCACGTCATGCTGGGGTTGCCGGTGATGGCGCAGACGCGCTCCTCGCCGTTCTTCACCTGCCCGGTCTGCCGCAGCTCGGGCAGGCGCCGCGACGGAACGTGACGTTCCAGACCCGCCGCCTCCGCGATCTCGGCGGCGGTGCGGCCGGGCTTCTTCCACACTTCCAGCAGGCACAGATGGCGCTGGCTCGCGGCCCGGCCGGAGGCTTCGACTTCCTCAGCGGCCTGGTGCGACGTGCTCGGATCGGTGTTTCGGGCGAGGGCTGGCATCAGCGGCACTCCAGTTGGCCGCACCGATTCGTGCCGACTCCGGCACGCGATGCGGACATGAAGTTGTTTGCCGCCGACGGGGAGATTTGCTGGGTCAGGAGGATGTGACCCAGTAAACACATATGCGCCACATATGGCCTCGGCGCTGTGTGCGTGACCGAGTAATGCGCCGCACATGCGCCACATAAGAGTTGGCCGGCGCAGCGCTGGGACTACATACCTGACCGAGTAACGCGCGGAGCATGACGGGCGTGAGGTTCAAGAGCGTCTTGGCCTCCAAACGCAAAAGGCCCAATGAATGAAAGGCCCCGTCATGTCAGTCATGTTCGCCAACAGCTACGTCGGAATGGTTCAGCCCGAAGTGCCTCGTCTGATCGTCAGCCGCGCCCGCCGCTACCGCGTGGTCCGCGACGAGATCGATGATCTGCAGCAGCAGATCGTGCCGCTCCTGGCGGGCTTCCGCTTCGATCCCGCCCGCGCCAACGGCGCTTCGCCGGCCACGGCCATGACGGCTGTGGTCGACCGCCAGATCAAAGCGCATCTCCGCTCCAAACATCGCTACCAGCAGCGCGTCGAGCGCCTGCAGGCTATGTCCGGCGAGCCCGCCCGCGACGGGACCATCTCCCCGACGCAGGTTGCGCAGCCCGAGCCGGTGGACCTGCGCATCGATCTGGAGCGGACGATGTCACGCTTCTCGCCGCGTGACCGTGAGATCTGCCAAGGCCTCAGCCACGGCCTGAGCGTCACCGCCATCGCCCAGCAACTCGGGTGCGGCCGCGACACCGTCGATCGCGCCGTGGTTCGGATTCGCCAGGTCTTTGAGGCAGCGGGTCTGCGGGCCTGGATTGACCCCGACTACCGCAGCGACCGGCAGCATGAACAGCGGGGGATGAAGCGATGAAAACTGCCGCAGAATCGACTGGATTAACAGGCCAGAATGAGCAAGGGTGTCGCTCGGAACGACCCGCAACCGCACAAGCGGCTCGGAACGTGCCGGGCGCGTCTTGGATCACCGAAGAACTGGTCGCCAAGACGCAGCGGGTCTGGTCGCCGCGCTACGGTCGCCCGATCACCGGGACCGAAGCGGTGGAGATGCTGATGACCGTCAAACGGCTGGCCGAAATTCTGCTCCGAGCCGAAAGGAGTTGAACATGACCAATGTGGTGATCTGGGCGCGCGTCTCGTCGCGGGAGCAACGTGAAGGCTACTCGATTGATGCGCAGATTCGCATAACCCGAGAGCGTGCCCAAAAGGAAGGGTGGGTGGTGCTCCGCGAGTTCCTCGTGGCCGAGTCCGCGAAGCGCGGGGCCGAGCGACTGGCCTTCAACGAGATGTTCAAGTGGGTGCGCTCCAACGCGCGCCGACTGAAGATCGGATTCATCCTCGCCCACAAGCTCGACCGCGTCTGCCGCAACATGCGTGATGCCGTGCGTCTTCAGGAACTCGAGGATACCTGCGGCGTGAAGCTCGCTTTCGTCGACAACCAGTTTGGGCCGGGTGCCGCCGGCGCCTTGTCGTTCAACGTGATGGCCGCCGTCGCCCAATACTACTCGGACAACCTGCGAAGCGAGGTGCTCAAGGGGATGGACGAGAAGGTGCGCCAAGGCTGGCCCACCGGCCTGGCGCCCTACGGGTACGTCAACGTCAAAGGCGACGACGAGGCGCCGATCCAGCCGCACCCGACCAAGCGCCGGGCGGTGGAACGCATCTTCGAGCTCTACTCGACCGGCACGACCACGTTTGAGAAGATCGCTGACCTGCTGGAACGCGAGGGCTTCGTTTACCGAGCCAGCCAGCCGCGATTTTCGCGCACGGCCATCGGATATATCCTGGACAACCGCTTCTACATCGGCGAATTAGTCCGCCACGGCCGGACTTACCCCGGCAAGTTCGCTCCCATCATCGACCGCGATACCTTCGAGCTCTGCCAGCAGATCAAACACGGCCGCAACCGCCGGACCGGGAGCCCCGACTGCTACTTGGCGGGTGGATTGTTCCAGTGCGGCCACTGCGGCTACTCGATTACCGGCGAGCGCGTCATCCGGCGCATGGTCAGCGGGAAGGTCTGGGAGTACCGCTACTACCGCTGCGGGAACATCTACAAGAAGCCGGACCACCCGAAGGTCCGCTGGAGTGAGGAGGACCTGGCCAAGGCCGTCGTGCGCGAACTGGCCAACATGCGGATTCAGGACGACCAGACGCGGGAGTGGTTCCGGGAGGGGTTGGCTTCGGCCTTCGCTGACCTGACCCGGCTGGAGACCCAGCGCCTCAACCAGATCAACAAACGGCTCGGCGAGATCAAGGCGATGCACGAACGCCTGCTGGATACCTATCTGGCCGGAACGCTCGACGAGGGGCGGTTCAGCACCAAGTCGGTGGAACTCCGCAATGAGGAAACGGCCCTCAACGACCAACTCCAGAAAATGGGAGAGTTCGATCCCGCGGTCGGCCGGGCGGCGCTGGCGGTGTTCGATTTCGTGCAGAACGCCGCGGCCCGTTGGGAAAGTTCAAATAAGGCCGTCCGACGCGAGATTTTGGGCACGATTTTATTGAAACGAACGCTGTCCGACGTAAGTCTTTGTGTTGAAAAGAGAAAGCCCTTCGACCTGATGGCCGAAGGGCTTTCTATCGACGATAGTCGGGGCGACTGGATTTGAACCCCCCGGCCCGGCGGGTAGACTAATGCGTGTTGACCCGTGTGTGGACCCTGGGCTGCCGGCCGGAGGCGGCCTGGGACCTTTATAAACGCTGGATCCGGCGACAAGTGATGATCTATCTGCGGGTTGCAGGCGGCCGGTGAATGGCGGCCGCGGGCAACTATGCGGGTGGCTGCGCACACACGGAGTCAACATGCCCGGTTCGATATCCCTTCCCCAGGTGGTCCTGGACCTTGAAGAAGAGGACCGCAAGCGTTACGAAGCCCTGCAGCCGCCCAAATCCATGGTGGTGCGCTACGCCGCCATGAAGTACATCGCCGAGCTGCCCTACGATGGCAAGGATAAGCCCGGCTGCGGGTCCAAGCTGGTGGTGCGCACCGAGCGCGGCACCGAGCTGGCCACCATGCTCACCACCACGTGCGGCAATGGCGGCTGCGCCAAGGCGGTGTCGCGCAAGGATATGCTGGACTACATCGAGGCTTCCGGCGGGCGGAACTTCCCGTTCACCACTTCCGGCCGGGTGCTGCGCATCGCCACGGTCGAAGACGTGGTTGAGCAGCAGCGCCTGGATGCCCGCAAGACGGAAATGCTGAATTTCGCGCGGGGCAAGAGTCTGGAATTGAACCTGCCCATCAAGGTGGCGGATGTCGAACTGCTCCTGGGCGGGGAGCGCATCATCTTCCATTTCGTGGCCGAGCAGTGGGTGGACTTCCGCGAGCTGGTTAAGGTGCTGGCGGCCGAGTACCAGACACGCATCGAGATGCACCAGGTCAACGCCCGCGATGAGGCCCGGCTGGTGGCCGACTACGAGCGCTGCGGCCAGCACTGCTGCTGCAAGCAGTTTCTCAAAGTGCTCAAGCCGGTCAACATGCGCATGGCCAAGGTCCAGAAGGCCACGCTGGACCCGGCCAAGATCTCCGGCCGCTGCGGCCGGCTCATGTGCTGTCTGCGCTACGAGGATGAGACGTACGAGTCCCTGCGCAAGAAGCTGCCCCGCAAGCAATCCCGGGTGATGACGGCCGACGGCCCGGGCACGATCGTGGACACCCAGATCCTGACGCAACTGGCTCTGGTGACCCTGGACAACGCCCCGGCACCGGTGGCCTACCCGATCGAGGAACTGCGTCCGCTGCCGCCTTCCGAAGACCCCCTGCGGCAACCCGGGGCTCAAGCCGCGGCCAGCCGGCCGATGGGACGGGAGCGGCCCAATGGCGGCCGGCGCGACCAGCCCCCCATGCGAACCCCCCGGCCCCCACAGCGGCAACCGGCCCAGGAGCCCCCGGCCGACGAACCCGAGGCCCAGCCCTCCGGCCCCGGTGAAGAGGCCACCGTCTCTCCCGCCGAACCTCACGATCTGGAGGCACCCGGCTCGAAGGATGCAGCGCCGGAAATGGAATCCCAGGCCCTGGACCAGGCTTCAGACCGCGACGGGCCTCAAGCCTTAGGCCCCGCGGGCCAAGCCCCGGCGGATCAACCGGTTTCGCGCGGCTATTCGCGGCGTGAGCCGGGCCAAGGGCCGGCCGGCTCAGGCGGCACCAGCCCGAATGACGAGGGAGATAACTCGCGCAAACGGCGCCGCCGGCGCCGCCGCCGGCGCGGCGGCGGCGGCCCGGATGGGTCTGGGCCTGCGGGCGGATCGGGACCGGCCGGACCCTATAGCGGCGGTTGAGCAGGCATGCTATAAATCCGGCCGTGGCAGGCCGACTCCCGCGGCAAACCGCGGCTTTGATCCGGGGGCGGTCGCGGCTCCTTAAGGCAGGCTGTGTGCGTTGGTCGGGGGTCAGCGACCCCATTTGCCCAAGGACTCCCTTCGCATGATGCGTGTGGTCGTCGTAGGAATGGGTTCGATCGGCGTCGCCTGTGCCCGGGCCGTGGCGGCGGACGCCGACATGGATCTGGTCGGGCTGGTGGATGTCGATCCGGTCAAGGCCGGGCTGACGCTGACGGACCTGGCCGACCAAATCGACCCTTCCGAAGATGATCAGCACATTCCCCTGCGCATCAGCCCCTGGGTGGAGGATGCGGCCGCCTCCGGGGCGAACCTGGCCATCCTGACCACCTCTTCGCACTTCGACCGCATGG
The DNA here is from genome assembly GCA_021784455.1 of Planctomycetota bacterium. Taxonomy (GTDB): domain Bacteria; phylum Planctomycetota; class Phycisphaerae; order Phycisphaerales; family Phycisphaeraceae; genus JAJXSS01. Next base: position 7,817 of record JAJXSS010000033.1, on the reverse strand, counting down.
CCCCGACCCTCAAAGCTTTCCTGGAGCATGGGGTCCACGTGGTCAGCAGTTGCGAAGAGATGGCCTGGCCGTGGTACCGCCATGCCGATCTGGCCCGCGAGATGGATGAACTGGCCCAGGCCCACCGCTGCTGTGCCCTGGGGACAGGCGTGAACCCTGGCTTTGTCATGGACAGCCTGGCGGTGGCGCTATCCACGGCGGTGCGGCGGGTGAATTCCGTGCGCTGCGTGCGCCGCGTGGAGGCCGGGCTGCGGCGACTGGCCTTGCAGGCCAAGATCGGCGCCACCCTGACCACCGAGCAGTTTCAGCAGCGCGCCGCCGCCGGCAAGATGGGGCATCAGGGCCTGGCCGAGTCGGTGGCGCTCGTGGCAGCGGGTCTGGGCCACGAGGTTTCGCCCGGGGCGGTCACGGTGGCCCTGGAGCCCGTGGTCACCAGCAAGCCGCTGACTTCCGCCCTGGGGATGATTGAGCCCGGCCGGGTTTCGGGCATGCGCAACACGGCCCACTGGGCGGATGATCACCTGTCGGTGGACATGGATCTGGCCATGGCGGTAGGTTTGGAGGAGCCCAAGGACTTCATCGAACTCGGCGGGCCGGTGGCGGTCAAGTTCAAAGTAATCTGCGGCCTGCCGGGGGATTCGGCCACCGTGGCCATCCTGCTCAATACCGGCCGGGTGCTGCCTTCCCTGGCGCCGGGCCTCAAGACCATGCTGGATCTGCCCCCCGCCGGCTGCCGCGGCCGCGAGCGGAACACGATCTAAACGGACCTTGGCCAGCCGATTCCGCCGTATTTCAGTTCATCCTGGGGGTCGGTGGAGTGGCCAGCCAGTCGTAAGTGGGCAGCACCATCCCGTCCCGCAGTTTCAGGCCCAGGGGGTTCATGGGCGACCGGCCATCCTGGCTGGTGGCGCGGGCACTGAGGGCCGTCACTCCCAGTTCAACGAGCGGGATGGTCTCCCCCGGATCGCAGCGGCCATTGCCATTGCGATCAAACCACGCCGCCAGCCCATTCAATTCGGACCCGGTCAGTTGCCCATCACGATTGTCATCCAATGCATCCAGGGCCTGATACCCGTTATCCCAGAACATGAAGAAGGTCACCGACCCGAAGAGTTGCCAGCCGCTGACCACGCGGCCGCGGCCCAGCGGGTCCCAGACCAGAATGGCGGTGTCCGGCCGCACCCACATCCAGCGCTGCGGACGGCGTGTACCGTCCAGATCGAACTGCACCACCTGACCCGGAGCCAGCAGGTCCTCAAGATCCCGGTGGGGCCGGAAGCTGAAGACGATGGGGGTGATGGCCCCCATGGGCTTTCTGCCCAGTTCCTTGCTCAGTTTCCTGGCCTGGGCGGTAAGCTCGGCATACTCCGGCTCGAGCCCACTCGCCGAGGCGACCCGCACGATGCCTTGCGCCGCCTCATAGCTGACCAGGTCCCGCAAGCCGGCGATGGGCCGGTGGGCAAGGGCAAGGTCGCGTTTGGCCGCCAGATCCATCGCCCGGCCGTAGGCGGTGATCGCCCGGCGATGCCAGTAGTCCAGGACCACCTGGGCCGCTACCGGGTCCGGCCCGGCCTTGTCCTGCCGGGCCTGCTGGAAGGCCACCACCACGGCCGGGGCCCCTAATTCCCCCAAACGCTTACGAGCCTGAGCCAATCCTTCGCCCTTGGCGGTGCGGCACTGGGCCATCCATCGCAGGGTCTCCGCCCGAGCAGCGGAGACGCTTTGGGCGCTGGGCAGGGCTTCGCCCGCCGGCAGCCCGGAAGTCTGATCCAAACCGCGCCAGGACGCCGCCCCCTGCTCCAGAATGCTCGCCAGACACAAGGGGTACATGGCTTGCTCGGGGGCAAGGACGATGGCCTTGTGCAGGTTCGTCAGGGCCAGATCCAGGTGCTCTACCAGTTCCTTGGCTTGCAGGGCCGGGCTTTGGCTGGCCTGGCGGCGCAACCATTCCTGGAAAGAGTCTTTGGGCAGAATCGGCAGTTGCCCGCCCTGCTTGCCGTGAGCGGGGTAGGTTCCCACGGCATCCCGGCCAAACCACAAGGCCAGGTAATGGACGCGCCCCAGCGTGTAGTAGCCCCGGGCATCTTGGGGATGCTCCTTGATGTAGGCCGTGCAGTTGGCGATCAGCCGGTCCACCGGAGCTTCCACAGGCATGGCAAACATGCCATAGGCCAGGGAAGCCACCAGGAGAACAACCGGGATAACCAGCGTAAGGGTTCGCTTCATGGAGAGCCTCCCGGCCGGAGACGCGGCCAAACCGACTATAATCACCCCCATGGTTCGACGCACCAGACCCCCCGTAGTTCCCCAGCGCATCACGCTGCGCACAATCCGCCAGTGGGTGAAAGCCGGCCAAAAGTTCCCCATGCTCACCTGTTACGACGCCACGACCGCCCGCTGGCTCTGGCGCGGGGGCATCCAAGTGCTGCTGGCGGGGGATTCGGCGGCCCAGATGATCCTGGGTTTTGACGACACGATCCACGCCCCCCTGGACTTCATGGTCGCCATTACCGCCGCCGTGCGCCGCGGCGCCCCCGAGGCGTTCGTGATGGCCGACATGCCCTTTCTGAGCTACCACGAATCCGATGCCCAGGCCGTGGCCAACGCCGGCCGGTTCATGACCGAAGGCCAGGCCGATGCGGTCAAGATGGAGGTCGATGAGTCCTTTCTCTCCACCGTACGGCACGTGACCCGGGCGGCCATTCCGGTGGTGGCGCACATCGGCTGGCGGCCGCAGAGCCTGCATCGCACCGGCACGGCCGTGGTGGCCGGCCGAACCCGGGACAAGATCACCCAGTTGGTGAACCTGGCCCAGGCCCTGCAGGACGCCGGGGCGGCCATGCTGCTTATCGAGGCTTCCACGGCCGAGGCTTCGGCGGAAATCGTCGCCAAGGTGAGCATTCCCGTCATCGGCTGCGGGGCCGGCCCGGCCTGCCATGGGCATGTGGTCATTCTCCAGGACTGGCTGGGCCTGACCGATTGGCATCCGGCCTTTGCGCCGGCGGCGGTGGATGGCGGCCGGTTCATCCAGGAAGCCGCCGCCCGATGGGGCAAGCTGGTGCGCTCGGGCAGCTACCTGAAGAAAGACCACCCTTACAAGCTCAGCGAATAGTGCCGGCGGTGCGCGGCCTTCATCCCGGTCTCAAGATGGGGATCCCCGCTAGCGCAGAAACTGGAAAAGTGCCTCGGCGGTCTCTGTCGGATGCAGCACCGGCACTCCATGTCCCCATCCCGGCCAGATCACCAGTTTCGCGTCCGCAAGGCGCTGCTGCAGTGGCCGGGCCTGAGTGTCCGGCCGGCAAACGGGGTCTTTTTCCCCCGTGCCCACCAGCACCGGCAAGTGCAGTTCGTGATAGCGCGACATCATGTTCGTCAGCGCCGCCGGCAGCAGCTTTAAGTCGCGCTGCACCGCGTGGAAGTTGCTCGGCCGGCCCGCCAGCCGCACCGAGCGTTTGAGGTGCCGCAGGGGAGGCGCTTCGGGGGCAAAGGCAATGCCCGCCGCCTGAACCCCCCACAGCCTCACGTACAGCGGCACCACAGTCCACACCATCAGATCCCCGAGCACCGGCAGAACCACGCCCGGCAGCGGTATTTTCGGCAGCGATTTCATATCACAGGCCACGGGCGACAGGGCGGCCACAGCCGCCGTCGCCTGGGGAAACTCCAGGGCATAGGCCAGCGCCACCGTGGCCCCATAAGAGTGCCCCACCACCACGGGGTTGCGCAGGCCCAACTGGGCCAGCAGCCGGTGCAGATGATGGGCATAATCGAAGGGGGTCCAGCCGCGGCAGCCCGCCCGGGGGGAGAAACCGGCCCCCGGCCGGTCATAGGCCAATACCTCAAAACGCTTCGCCAGCGCTTCCACCAGCCCCGTCTGTCCGGCCGGGGCATGCACAAAATCCTCCAGGTTGGCAAACACCCCGTGAATCAGCACCAGGGCCGGCCCCTGGCCCTGTCGCAGGCAGCGTACGGGACGACCCTCCACTTCAGCCGCAAAGGTGGTCAGAGGTTGAACCGGGGGTGGGAGCGACATGCCTGGGGCGCCATTCCTTAAGGTATAGCTTAGAGTCTTAAGAGAAATAGCCAATCCCTATCTTGTCTTCGTTTGCACCGGCCCCGGTTCAGCCCTATCGTGTCTCGCCTCGGGGGCGAACACCGAAAGGACCGTTCCATGGCCGAACAACCTGCCAAGCCCCGCGTCAAACTGGAGACCTCTGCCGGCACCATCATTGTCGAACTCTGGCCGGAGGTGGCCCCCAAGCACGCCGAGA
>JAJXSS010000033.1:0-3536 GCA_021784455.1 Planctomycetota bacterium | reverse complement strand
TTCCTCAAGCTCGCCTCCACCGGGTTCTACGACAATCTGACGTTTCACCGCATCCTGCCGGAATTCGTAATCCAGGGCGGCTGCCCCAAGGGGGATGGCACAGGTGGCCCGCCGTGGCGGGTGAAAGCCGAATTCAACGACCGCAAGCACGACAAGGGCGTGCTGTCCATGGCCCGCTCCAACGATCCCGACTCGGCCGGCAGCCAGTTCTTCATCTGCCTGGGCCGCGAACACTGCCAGCACCTGGATGGGCAGTACACGGCCTTCGGCAAGGTGGTGGAAGGCCTGCCCGTGGTGGACCAACTCGCCGCTACGCCGCTGAAAGACCGGCACTCGGGGACGCCCAAGGTGGCCCCGCGGATTCTCAAGGCGACGGTGCTGAACTAAACGGTGGATCGATAAGTCAACACCCCGACAGCCCGCGGTCCCGTTGCCGCCCTTGGCGCGGGTGACGCCAGGGCGATTTCACATCGTGCCCGGCGGCTCCAGGACAACTACTTCAGCTTCACCAGAACACGCAGGCGTTTGGCGGGGTACTGGCCGGCGTCGGCGGCGAAGGTCCAGTCGGTGTTCTTCTGGTCCGGACGATTGCCGATGCCTACATCGGCTTGGCCACCGGCCTTCCAATTGTTGATCGCAAATACGGTCTGACGGGTCCTGTAATTGCCCACCTGCATCGAGCCGTAGCCATCCATCGGATCGGTGGGCTGGTCGCCGAAATCGAAGGCCTGCGAAGAAGCGTTGGGGATCTTGGCCCCGTTGTAGGGGCTGTAGTTGTTGGGCCAGAACTCGATGTTGCAGGTGGGGATGCCCCGGCCGGGCGTCAGCCCCGGCACATTGGTCTCGATATCCACGTTCTTCAACTTTTCCTGGAAGTGGGCCCCCGAGGCGGCCGTAGGAATGCCGATTTTCGCCAGGTCCTGGGTGAACGCGTCCATGGACACCCACACCCACTGTGGCCGGCCATCCGGCCCCGTCAGTTCCAGGAAGTAGGCGATTCGGTCAATCGGGCCCGAGATGGCGGCGTGGTGGTCCACGCTGTAGGGGATGTCGGCCCCCAACTTGTTCAGATCCAGGTCGTAGACCAGCTTGTAGGCACTAGCCTGGCTGATCAGGGACAGGGCATTGCGGTGCGGTATCGTTCCGGCCTGGAAGGGGAAGGCCGGCAGAAGTTCCTTGTTGGCCAGATTCGGGTCGGCCAGTTTGCTCCAGGCGTAGCGCACGGCCACGGGATGGGGCACGCCCGGAGCCGAAACCTCGACGGTGTCGGGACCGGTGATGCGGGCCTGGGCCGGGACGAAGCCGCCGGTATCCTTGTCGATCACTTCAAACCAGTTCAGGGGTTTGCCATCCCGCGATACCAGGCCTCCGCCGGCATCCGCAAAGGTGATTTGGATGTGCTGGCCGTCGATCTTCATGCTCTTGTAGAACGGACCGGAATCAACGATGCCGGGGCGATGATAGGTCCTGGCCAGGGCCAAGAGAGCCAGCCGCCGGCCCACCTCCTGTTTGTTCTTGGGATGGATGTTATTGACATCGCCGATGTCAATGGTGGCGGCCATGGCGCTGTTGGGCACGGCGCTGGCAATGGCGGCCTGGGCCTGCCAGAACTCCGCTTCCACCGAGGGGGCCTGGGAACCGTAATGGAAGGGAGCGATCTGGACGTAGTAGTAGGGGAAATCGCCCTCGCCCCACAATTTGCGCCAGCCCGCCACCAGGGCCTTGGTCTTGTCCACGTAGAGCATGCCTTCACCTTCATTGCTCTCGCCCTGATACCAGATGACGCCCCGAATGGGGAACGGCACCAGGGGGTGGATCATGGCGTTGTAGAGGCCCGTGGGCGTCTGGGGGCTCATCTTGAATTCGAGTTCGGCCGGGTAGGCCGGCGGAAGGGACTCCGGCTGGCGGGTCTTAATGGCGCTGCGTGCCTGGGCGATCCACTTTTCCAGGCTCGTGAGGTAGCCCTCCAATTGGTCCCTATGGGCCTGGCTGGCGGGATCGGCCAGGAGCACCCGGTCATAGATTCCCTTGAGGGAAGGGATGTCGGCAAAGGCCTGCTGGGGCGTCCAGGGCTCGATGCGCGTGCCGCCCCAGCAGGATTCGATCAGGCCGACCGGCACGTGCAGAGCCTTGCGCAGGTCGCGGCCGAAGAAATAGGCCGCCGCCGAAAAACCACCCCAGCCCCCCTGGACAATGGTCTGGGGAGAACAGACCTCCCATTTGGCGTCTACATCGTTCTGGGGCGTAACAGCGATTTTCCTGGGCACCATGAAGAGGCGGATGTTGGGATGGCCGGCCGCAGCGATCTCCTTTTCGGCGTTGTCGGTCATCTTGATGCCGAATTCCATGTTGGACTGGCCCGAGCAGAGCCAGACCTCCCCGACCAGGACATCGTGCAGGGTGATGGTGTTAGTGCCCGATACGGTCAAGGTGTGCGGCCCCCCCGCGGTCATGGGCGGCAGCGTTACCTGCCAGGACCCGGCGGCATCGGCCTTGGTCTGGCCGCGGTTGCTGTCAATCTGCACCGCGACCGCCTCACCGGGATCGGCCCAGCCCCAGACCTTTACCGGCTGCTGCTGCTGCAAGACCATGTGGTCGCAGAAAAGCGCCGGCAGTTTCACCGCGGCAGCGGCACTTTGGCAGATCCACAAGGCGGCCAGGAGAAGAGGAACGACCCGACACATGGTGCGGCTGGGCATGAGCGACCTGCCTTTCCTTGGCTGAAGTGAATGCGACCCCGCGTAAGTCACGACAGTGCCGCCCTACCAGGTACGGCGCTGGCCCGGGTTGGTGGTGGTGGCCTTGATCCGGCCGATCAGGTTGCTGGTGCTGCGCCCCTGCACCAAGGGCACCAGGACCAGGCGCCCCCCGTGCTTCTGGACGAACGGCCAGCCCACCACCTGCGCGGGATGGTAATCGGCCCCCTTGACCAGCACCTGGGGCCGGATCGCGCGAATCAGCTTTTCCGGGGTGTCGGCGTCGAACACCACGATGTAGTCCACGCTCTGCAGTTCGGACAGCACCTGCACGCGGTCCGCCTCGTGATTGACGGGCCGGCCGGGCTCCTTGATCCGCCGGATCGAGGCGTCCGAATTCAGCCCCACCACCAGCATGTCGGCCGTGCGCCGGGCCTGACGCAGAAATTCCACGTGCCCCGCGTGCAGGATGTCGAAGCAGCCGTTGGTAAAGGCCACCGACCGGCCCTGGCTGCGATAGGCGGCCAGTTCCGGCAGCAGTTGATCCAAGGTGCGCAGCTTGCCCAGGGCGGCGTGGTTCTGTCTCAAGAGGGCCAGGAGCACTTCATCCAGGGCAATGGGCACCACCCCGAAGCGTTCCACTTCCAAACCCGCGGCCGTGTTGGCCAGGTACACCGCGGCCGGCCAGGAGGCCCCGTTGGCCAGGGCCCCGGACAGCATGGCCAGCACCATATCCCCCGCGCCCGTCACGTCGTAAACCTGCCGCGCCACCGTCGGCACGTGCACCGGCTTGCCCCCCTTGTCCAGCAGCAGCGCGCCCTGCTTATCCAAGGTCAGCAC
>JAJXSS010000434.1 GCA_021784455.1 Planctomycetota bacterium | reverse complement strand
TTCCGATCTAAAGCTCTCCCGCCCCCCGGTCCGGCCGGCCACCTGGGCCAGCGATGGCGATGACCTGGTTTACGTCTCCAACGCGGCCCGGCCACCGCAACAGATCGTTCAGGACATCCTGAGCAGCTACGCCGCCCAGCCCATCGTGCATCCCCTGATCCGCGCTGTGGCGGATGAGTTGGACACCCTGTACGCGGCGGGCGGGGCGGTCTGGACGCTCAGCCAGATGCAGCGCCTGGTGGCCCGCCACGCCCAGACCCTGGGCATCCGCGGCCGGGACCCCGCCGCCCTGCACACCCTGGAACTGAGCCTGTTCACCCGGCTCAACAACAACCTCTTCCGCCAGCAGGCCCTGGAGTGGGTGGTCCAGCTTGTCCAGCGTCTGGGCTTGTCCCTGGGGCTTTACGGCCACGCGTGGGAGGCGCACCCGCGTTTTGCCGCTTACGCCCGGGGCTACGTGACCTACGGGCCGGACCTGGAGGCCCTGACCCGGCGCACCCGCATCAATCTCCAGATCCTGCCCTTCACCAGCCTCCATCAGCGCCTGCTGGATGGCATTCTGGCCGGCGGGTTCTATCTTATCCGCGCCCACCCCCTCGAAAATGTGTTTCACCGCATGCTTGACTTCGTCGAGGCGCATCTTCCGGCCGAAACTGCCGACCTGGCCACGGCCCGGCACCAACTGGCCGGGGCGGAACGGGCCCAGTTCGACCAGATCGTGGCCACCTGGCAGGATCTGGTCGGGCCCGAATACGGTGACCCCCTGGCCCGCCTGCGTGAGCTGCTGGATCAGGGGGCGCGCTTCTGCTTTACCGGGCTGCCCTGTTTCGACGATGGGGCCTTCCGTGACCCGGCCGGCCTGGAGGCCCGCCTGCGGCGCTTCCTTCACGATGAGCCGGCCCGCCGCGCAATCTGGCGCCAGCAGTGCGACTTCGTCGAAGAGCACCTGACCTACGAGGCCGGCCTTCGGCGCATCCTGGCCCACGTGCACCAGCGACTCAGGGCGGGAGGTGCCCCATCCAACTGAGCATCGTCATCGTCACCCACAATCGCTGCGCCGCCCTGCGCCGAACCCTGGCCCGCGCGCAGAATATGCCCGGGCTGGCCGGCGATCACGAAATCCTCGTGGTGGACAACGCCTCGACCGATGGCACCCCCGGAATGCTCGCCGGCGAATTCCCCGATGTCCAACTCATCCGCCGGCCCAGCAACGAGGGGGTTTCCGCCCGCAATCACGCCCTGGCCCGGGCCTCGGGCCGGTATGTGATGCTCATCGATGATGACAGTTACCCGCTGGACGATGCCGCGGCCCGGGCCCTGGCCTGGATGGAGGCAAGCCCCCGCTGCGGGGCCGTGGTGGGCCGGGTGGTGCTGCCCGAGGGCGGCCTGGAGGCCAGCGCCCTTCCGGGGGTGATCATCAACTGTGCCGTCGTCTTGCGCAAGAGCGCTCTGGACCAGGTCGGCTACTTCCCCCGCGAATTCTTCCGTCAGGCTGAGGAATACGACCTTTCCTTCCGCCTGTGGGACGCGGGCTACACCATCGAACGCTTCGAGGACCTGGTCTACCGCCACGAAAAGGTCGGGGGCAACCGTTGGCCGGCCTGGATTCACCGTCTGGACCTGCGCAACAACCTGATCCTGATCGAGCGCTACCTGCCCCCGGAACTCCGCCGTATCTACCGGCGGGATTGGACCCAGCGCTACTTCCTGCTGGCCCGCCATGCCGGCCACGCCTGGGCCGCCCGCCGCGGCTGGCTCCAGGCCCAAGCCTGGAGAATGCGCTATGCCACCCTTGCGCCCCGCCGCACGCTGCGGCCAGAGGCCGTCGAGGCGGTCTTCCAGGGGGAGGCCCAGTCCCGGGCCATTGCGGCCTGGGCCCGGGCCCAGGCGGTGCGGCGCGTGGCCGTGGCCGACTTCAGTAAGAACGTGTACGCCACCTGGCAAGGCTGCCGGGCCGCGGGTCTGCACATTGAGGCGCTGTGGGACGCGCACCCCGCCTTTACCGGCCAGAGCTACCGCCGCCGGCCGATCGTCGGCGAGCCTCCGGCCGTGGACGGTGTAGTCCTGTCCAACATCAACCCCGCGCAGATCGAAAAACGCCTCGCCGCCCTCCGCGCCAGTTTCCCCGGCCCCATCCTCACCCTTTGGCAACCGGTCTATCTCAAGGACAGCCCCCGGATCACCGTGCCTCCTGGGCCCGAGCCTCGGCTGCCGACCATAACCCCTCTGGCCCAGGCCGGCTGAGCAGGCTCTCGGCTGGGCCGCCCAGGCAAACCCCTCGGGATCGTTCTTCAATCTGACATCACACCTCACCCATCGGACATGAACTCCACCCTCTCCCCCACGTTCGTTGCTGTGCCCTGATCGAAAATGGAAAATCCAAAATCGAAAATGCCGTCCCCTCCCGACTGGCCCGCCCTGGCCCGGCGCATCCGGGCCACCCCCGAGTTCGCCGCGATTCCTTTCCATCCCCTGGCCGGGCGGATCGACCACGACCGCCAGTACTTCTTCGAGGGGGGTGTCACCGCCTACCCCTGGGCCGATGATCCCGGTCTGCACCAGTTTCTGGCCGAAACCCAGGGCGCCGCCGAGCCGCAGGAGATCATGCCCTTCCTGCAGGCCCTGGATGCGCTGCCTTCCGATGCGGTAATGGTGGAACTGGGGGCCGGCTGGGCGATGTACAGCATTGTCGCCGGCCGGCGCCTGCCTCAGGCCCGGCTGTTCGCCGTCGAAGCTCACCCCCGTCTGGTGGAACTCACCCGCCGCAATCTGGCCCTCAATGGCCTCGCCGACCGGGCTACCGTTATCCACGCCGCCGCGTGGGACCAGGATGACCTGCCCCTGAACTTCCGCGAAGGCGGCTACGGCAGCTTCGTCCACCCCCGGAATGGTGACCCCCGGACGGACGAATACCAGGTCCCCGGCCTCAGTGTTGATGGCCTGATGTCCCGCCACCAACTCGCCCGCATCGACCTGTTGCACATGGATGTCCAGGGCGCCGAAGCCCGCGTCCTGGCCGGTGCCGCCCGGGCCCTGGCCGCCCGTGCCGTCACGCACATCTTCATTGGCACCCACTCCCAGGCCCTGCACGAAGAGTGCACGCAACTCCTGACGGATGCCGGTTACGAAATGACCGTCACCTTGGACCACGCCACCAGCGCCAGCGGCGATGGCATTCTCATCGCCCGACGGCCATTCTGAGCGTCTTCGAAATCTTGAAGACAGACGCCCAGAGGGGCTCGCGAGATCCACACCAGTTCGACACCTGCCATCCGAGCCCCCGGGCCGGAGGCCCACCCCCACTTGACCGGCCCATGCCACCCCCGATCTTCATTTCTCGGCAAATCACGGAGGAGCGGGAGAGATAGGAAGCGGCCACCCAGCCGGTCCATCAATTTGCCAGGTTATCCTTCAACCACTGGCTGGCCCAGTTCGTCGCACGGCTGTACGTTCACAACTACAACCCGTCTGCACAGCATAGAACCATCAAATCCATAGTTAGAGGGGAATTCTACGCGTAGCGCCGGCTCATTCTCGAAGGTTTCCTGTTTGATCCACAAGGACGACAGGCAATTCTGATGGTTAAAACTCCTGAACTCGGATTCAATCAACTGTTCAAAGCAAAATAGGGGTATCTAGTTAGCTCAACCACCCCTATTCCTTGGGGTGGATTAGCCTTTTGTATTGCGTGGGCTCGACTTGCATGGCTTGCTGGGCCAGGCGGTAGAAAAGCT
>JAJXSS010000032.1:6985-16541 GCA_021784455.1 Planctomycetota bacterium | reverse complement strand
GCCGTATTCTTGCTGTCCGCGGTGCAGGCGATCACGGGCAGACCGTTATAGACCAGGTTGATCGGCCGCTCGTCCAGTTCCGGGCTCAGGAAGCGGAATTCCTCGGCCGTCTTGTCGCCTACCGCGATCAGACCATCGCAGAGGGAGGCCCGGCTGATCAGGGCATGGCGGAAGAAGTCCTTCCTGGAGCCGAACACGTCTTCCAGATAGAGCTTGAGCTTCCGAGCCTCGGCCATGGCGTTGTAGAACATGGTGTCGTGGCCGGGGTGGTCTTCGACGATGCGCCGGGCGGTCGAGCACTCGTGGGCGTGAAACACGGTACGGAACTGCTCGGGCCCTTCGAGGATGGCCTGCAGGCACGCCGGCATGCCCATGAACTCGTGCGAGAACATGACGCAGGGCCAGTCCACTTCGCGCCGCAGGATGCCCAGGAGGGCATAGAACGCCGGTTCCGCCAGGCGGACGTATTCCTCAAAGTCCCAGGCCGCCTCGTAGCGCCAGCTTTCCAGCCCGAAGCGGTTGCCCAGCTTCCACTTGAACAGGTTGAGGCGGTCGTTGTTGATGCGCGTGACATCGATCAGCAACACCTCGGCCTCGCCCTTGCGGTTCAGGCCCGGTGGATCGTAGTAGCGCTTGCCGTAAACGATGGTGACGTTAAACGCCCACTCGATCGGCCGGAACCGGCTGGCGAAATTGCGGGTGTCAATGTTGTCGATCGAACTGTAAAACACTTCACCGTGCTCGCCCAGACGCGAGCGCGGGTCCGCGGCCATCTGGGTGGACGTGGGGCCCACGAGGATGGAACGTTTCACCTTGGCCTGGTAGACCGGGCTGGTGATCATGCCCTCCAGCACGGCGCCGATGCCGCCCAACTGCTCTACGGCCTCGTGGGTCACGTGGGCCAGCGTCAGGCGATCATCTTTGGCGCTGGAAACGACATTCTTGGAGCGTGGTCTGGAGGGCATCGACGCGCTGTTCCTGTGGTTACCCCGCTCCCTACCCATCGGTCCGATAGCCTCGCCGGTTGAAAAATCCTAATCCGTCTCGATTCGCCGGTCCACGCGTCGCAGCCAGCGCTCCGTCACACGTGACAGAAGACTCGTGACCCCCGGCTTAGCCCGGCGGCAGCGAACTCGGGTCGGGCCCGCCCCCGGCCCCGGAATTGGGCCGGGGCTTGTTCTGCTCGCTCTTGCGCGTGGCGGGCATGGCGACCGCCTGCACATCCGTCACGGCGCTGCCGCGGGGCATGGCGATCAGGCCGGTGCGGGCCAGTTCGACAATACCGTAGGGCGTGACCAGATCGATGAACGCTTCCAGCTTGTCTTCCGTGCCCGACAGTTCGATCATGACCTTGTCGGCGCTGACATCTACAACCTTGCCGCGGAACAGATTGGTCAGTTCGATAATCGTGCTGCGGCGGTGGGAGTTCTCGCTGGGCGTGGTGCCGGCGGTGGAAACCTGAATCAGCATCAGGTCGCGCTCCACCGAAGGCAGGTCCTTGTAATCCACCACCTTGACCACCGGCACCAGCTTGGCCAGTTGTTTACGCACCTGCTCCAGCACGGTATCGTCGCCGACGACGACGATGGTCATGCGCGACAGCTCGGGGGTCTCGGTCCGGCCGACCACCAGGCTGTCAATATTGAAACCGCGGGCGGCGAACATGCTGGCCACCTGGGCCAGCACGCCCGGCTCGTTGGTGACCAGGGCGGCGATCACGTGACGTTGGGTGCCGTTATTCATGGTCGCGTCATGATACGGCAAGATCGGGCGCCGGGGCCAGCGGCGGGTCGGATGTCTGATCCAGCATGTCTGGTTTCTGATCTGGAAGAGGACGGGGTGCCGGGGTTGAGGCCCCCCCGGGAGGGCGCCCCCCTGGAATCGGCCTTCCCGGATCAGGCCGCCGCTTGCCGAGGTATGGCCGTCGTCAAGCGACCCGCGACGGGCGCGGCGGGGCGAAGACGGCCCTCCATCCAGCGCAGGATGGGACGCTCTAGGGTGTAGTAGGACAGGGCGGCCAGCAGATAGGCGCCGGCGAAGGCCCCGGCGATCCAGACCAGCGACTGGAAGGTGGAAAGGGAGGCGGTGGGCCAGATTCGGCCCAGGAGGTCCATTGCCGGCATGTGCCAGATGTAGATGCCGTAGGAGAGGGTGGCGGTCAGACGCAGGGGGGCAAGGTCAAAGAGCCTTCCGGCCCGGGCGGACAGCGGCAGGCAAACAAGCAGGGTCCCGATCAGCAGTTGAAATGTCGGCCAGCCATATCCCATGCTGGCGAGGGCCGGCCAGCGCAGCACCCCTTGAAGGCCCAGCAGAATGATGGCCAGAGACACCAGGACAACGACATCGAAGCGGTTGAAGGCTCTCAGGGGTCGGGATTGAGGGTCGCCCACCCTCACCCCTGCCTTCGCCGTGCGGGAGAGGGAGAGATACACATCGGCGGCCAGGACGCCTGCCAGGAACTGGGCGAAGAGGGTGGGGACATTTTTGGTGGTGGAACTGGCAGTGGCGTGGAAGAGATAGGCGGGCAGACCGGCGGACTTTTCGATCAGAGGGGCCAGATGGAGGTAGGCGGTCTGAGCCAGGGCCAGGTCAGCCATCATGACCACAATAAACAGCCGGGCCAGGCTGCGGGTGGGGGCGCGGCAGCCGAGCCAGGCGGCCAGGGGCAACAGGACGTAGAACCACATCTCGACGCTCACCGACCAGAGCGGACCATCAAAGCGCGGGGTATAGGTGGCCGGGAAGAGATGGCTGGTGAAGGTAAGGCAGGTAAAGACCTCGACCAGATTCCATTTGCTGGCCCAGAGGTTGAGCGCCACGGTCAGGATCAGGATGCAGGCGAAATAGGCGGGGATGATGCGGGCCAGGCGGCGGAGGAAATAGGGACCAAGCGGCGGCAAGGCATGGTTGGTCGCGCGTGCCTGCCAGAAAGGGATGGAGAGAAGGAAGCCGCTTAAGACAAAGAAGACCGGCACGCCCATGCCGCCCAGGCGCAGGAGCCGGGGAGCGTGGCCGGCGAGGGCGGGCAGCACTGAAGCGTGCGAGGCAAAAACCCAGAGACAGGCCAGAGCGCGGACCCCATCGACACCGGTGAGGCGGCGGGAAGCCGCCCGGGCGGCCGGGAAGCGCAGAGCGTGGCTGTCAACCGCAGAGGGGGTCATGAGGGTTGTATCGGTTGTAAGGGCGGAGGGATTGAGGGACCAGTACTGCACTCGCGGGCACGGTGGCGATCCAGCGGTCCCCAGGCCACCCGTGCGGGTCGGCAGGTGGCCCGGGTCGAGTTCCTTTCCGGCGGTGTGCACCGGACATCTTCAGCGCGGGTCGGTCACCCGGCCCAGGAAAAGGATGGTGCCGGTGGCCCGGTGGCGGATGAGGAACCCGAAGGGCCGGTCGATCTTCACCTCCAGCGGGGGTTGAGGCATCATGGACATTCGGCTCATACCCACGGCCGTGGCGGCCGCCGCTTCGGTGCCGGCCTCGTCGACATCGATGAAGGTTTTATGGATCACGGCCGAAATCACCAGATCTTTCGCGCCATCGATGCCGGAAAAGTCGGCTCGCTCGGCGTTGAAGGCATCGGTCATGCCCAGGGCCTTCAGCGGCGGGACCAGATCGTACTGGGCGGTGAACTTGAAACGCGGCATGGCCAGGTTGATGCGCCTGGACCGGGCCTCCTTGATCAGGCTGTCGAGGCGGCCCGGGGTGAGTGTCTTCTCCAATTCGGCCAGGTCCTTGCCCGATGCGGGCAGCAGGATCCACAGGCTCAAGTCGCCTCGCTCGTAGGGCAGGCCAATAGCCGAGCAGTCACCGCCCTGGGTGTACGCGAAGTAATTGGTCTGGTGCATGGTCGGCACCTGAACCTTCTGGCCAGACGCCAGGGTGAAGGGGTCATCGCGGGTGGCCGCCTTACTGAAGGGATTGGCCCAGGCGCTCTTGAAGTAGACGGCGTTGGTCAGCACCAGTCGCGTATCGCGGCCGACGGCCTGAGGTGTTACCAACTCCTTGATCTTGTCGTGGGTTTGGTCTTCAACCCAGGTGTTGATGGTCTTGCACGCTACCGGGGCATCGGCGAAGTCCACTTCGTGCAGGGATCCGCCGAAGGTGTCTTTCGCGTCCGCGAGATAGGTCGGTAAAAAGGCATAGCCTTTCTGGCCCCAGAGGGCATTGACCGAGATGAGGTCATAGGGGGCTTTCTTTTCTTTCGCCGCCGGGGGGCTCAGACCGGGCATGGTGGGTGTGCCGGAGAGCAGGATTTTGTAGTCCAGGGCCATACCAGGGTCCGCGCTCTCAAGGTGGTCGACGGCGCCGGAAAGTACATGGTGGAACAGGTCGAGGGTGGCGGCCATCTGGTCCGCCGTCTGGCCCCGGGCGCCCAGCAGGGTCATGCTCAGGGCGGCGTGGATGCTGTGGGGGGATATCAGGAGATTGCCGGGCTGCTGGTCCAGTTGGGCGTAAAGACGGCAACCGAAAGCGTTGGAGGCTCCCGCGATGGCCCGGGCATCGCCCTCCCCGCGGGCGAAGGCCAGGATGGGAGCACTGACCGCGAGGATGGCTAAAGCGATGCACACGTGCTGCAACATGGCTGTGCTCCTTTCCTTTTTTAGACGTGGCATCACGCCCCGGGGTTCCACGAAATCCCGCCAATGGCCCGGGCGGGATTCGAACCCGCACGATCCTTGCGGATCAAGGGATTTTAAGTCCCTTGCGTCTACCAGTTCCGCCACCGGGCCGGTACAGAGGAGTTTAACCGCCAAGTCGCCAAGGGCGCCAAGGGCAAACAGGGGAAAGCAGATAGCAGGAATTGGGAACTTCGGCGCTGCGGCCCCGAGCAAACCGGGGCTACATCTGCCGTATTCCTTGTTTTCTGCTTTTTGCTTTCTCGGATTTTGTTCATTCCGTTACGTCGTGTAATCGGCATTGATGCGGATGTACTCACGCGAGAGATCGCACCCCAGCCAGTCGGCGTTGATGCTGCCCTGGCCCAGGTCCAGGGTGAAGCTGATGTCCTTGGCCCGCATGATTTTCTTGAGGGCGGCCGGGGGGGTCAGCCCCTGGGCCGTCGGCTGGCCATGCCGAAACACGCAGATGCCCTGTCCCGGGGCCGGCCCGATGGTCAGGGTCATCCGATCGGGGTGGAGGGTGGCCCCACTGTAGCCGGCGGCGGTGGTGATGCGGCCCCAGTTGGGGTCCGAGCCGTGCACGGCCGTCTTGACCAGGGGGCTGTTGGTGATGGCCCGGCCGACTTTGTCGGCATCCACCACCGAGCGGGCCCCGCGGATGGCCACGCGGAAAACCTTGGTGGCCCCTTCCCCATCGCGGACGATCTGGTACGCCAGGTCGCGGCACAGATCGGTCAGGGCGGCGGTGAAGGTGTTGAAGTCGCGCGCCATGCGGACAATCCGCGTGTTCTGAGCCTGGCCTGAGGCCAGCACCAGCACGGTGTCCGAGCAACTGGTGTGCTGGTCCACGCTGATGCGATTGAAGGTGGCGCGGATGGCCTGATTCAGAGCCTGCTGCAGCAACCGGGATTCGATCGCCGCATCCGTGGTGAGAAAGACCAGCATGGTGGCCATGTTGGGGCCGATCATGCCCGAGCCCTTGCAGATCCCCGCCAGTTCGACGCGGGCGCGCCCCAGTTTCAGCGTGCGCCGGGCGGACTTGGGAGCCAGGTCCGTCGTCAGGATGGCCCGGGCGGCGGCGGCATCGGCCTTGGCTCCGGCCGCCAGACTGGGAAAGAGGTCGGCGATACCAGCTTCGATCTCTTTCATGGGCAGCAGCCGGCCGATGATGCCGGTGGAGCAGACGTAAACCTCCTCCACCGGACAGTCCAGACGCTGGGCCACCCACTGGCACATCTGTCGGGCATCGTCCAAGCCGCGCTGCCCGGTGGAGCCGTTGGCGTTGCCCGAATTGCAGAGGATGGCCCGGCCGGTCCGCCCGGACGCCGACAGATGCTTGCGGTCCACCAGGACCGGGGCGGCCTTGACCGCGTTGCGGGTGAACACGCCTGCGGCATCGCACCGGCTATCGGCCACGATCAGCGCCAGATCCGGCTGGCCGGAAGCCTTGATGCCGCAGGTGCCACCGGCAGCCTTGAAGCCCTTGGGAGCGGTGATACTGGAGACGAGTGGGTTAGCCATAGGGACGATGTTTTACCAGTTGACACCCGGAATGGGAAAGCGGCGCAACAGGGGATGCCGGTTTCGCTGGGCTATTGCAGATCTCGGCGAGCCGTATCGACTGTAAGGGCTGTGCGGTCTGTAGGGCCCGGTGAAAGCGGGCAAATTCTGTTTTTGGGTCTTGTCGTCGAACCCTTCCAGGGGCACTGCCGATAATAACCCGCAGGGCGACGCTGGCTGCTCAAACGGCGGGCGCCGCCGACAGGCCGGGGCACACCCCATGATGACCGGAGCCGATCTCCCAGGGCCCGCGCGGCCCAGGGCCTTGGCCGGCGCCCGGTCCAGTCAGGAGCGGCCGATGATCACTCAGGACTTCACCGTGGATCAGGAGGGCCCCGTCGTTGTGGCCAGTTTCAGTCCGAGCCAATTGGGGGTGGGGCTGATGCAGGAGGTAGTGGACGAATTGATGCAGCGCCTGCGCTGCGATAACGCCTTCTATTTCGTTTTCGACCTGGGCCCCGTCGAATTCCTGCCCTCACCGTGCATCAATGTGATGCTTCAGTTTCTCCAGGAGGTGGAGCACGTGCGCGGGCGGATCGCCGTGGCCCGCTGCCGGCCGAACATCGCCTACACCTTCAAGATCACCCGCCTGGATGGGGTGTTTCACCTGTACGACGATGTGGCCGATGCGCGGGCGGGAATTGTGCGGGGATAGGTGCCGTTAACCCGAACCTATCGGCCTTCCAGAAGCCTCAGGCCCAGGAAGTCGGAGAGGTCGGGGATCTTCTTGACCTTGTCCACCACCGCCTGCACATCGTATTCAACGCGCAGGAACTCGGCCCGGTCTTCGTGCAGCACGACATAGCTGGCCCGCGGATCGCGGTCGCGCGGCTGGCCGACCGAACCGGGGTTGATGATGCACTTTTCGCCTTCCACGAATTTGAAGCTGTTCTGAATGTCGGAAGGGGGGTAGAAATCCGGCTCGGCGGTGAACACGCCGGGCAGGTGGGTGTGGCCGACAAAGCAGCGCTGGTCGATGCGGTCAAAGATCTGGTTGATCTTGCTGGGCGCGGTGATGACATCGTCGGGGAAGATGTACTCGTTGATGGGCCGCCGCGGCGAGGCGTGCACCCACAGCGCCCCCAGGAAGCGATGCCGCACTTTCAGGCTGCCCAGGAACTCCCAGCGCCGGCGGCGCTTCTGGGCATCGGTCTCCAGTTCGAACTGGCGGCGCGTCCAGAAGGAGCTCAGCTCGGCGCTGGCGTTGAAGCTGGTGGGCTCATATAGCACCGCGAAGTCGTGGTTGCCCATGAGCGAAAGGGTGCATTTCTCGATGATGATGTCCAGGCATTCCAGCGGGTTGGGGCCGTAGCCCAGAATGTCGCCCAGACACACCACCTCGGTGATACCCCGGCCCTCGATATCGCGCATGACGGCCGTCAGGGCCTCGATGTTGCTGTGAATATCGCTGATGATGGCGGTGGGCATGGCTGCGGCGGCTCGAAGGTCGGCGTACGGGGCACGCCGGCCCACAGATGTTTCCGGGATTGTACGCGACGCCGCTCCGCGGCGAAACCGGGTCCTGGGCGGATCGGTTCATCGGGAGCCGATCCCCGTCGCCCCAGGTGGAGCCCCGGCCCAAGACGGACCTGCCGGGCGAGGGTCACAAAACCATCAATTGCCCGAGCAACCGACCGCGCTTCTTCGGCTATAGTGCCGTCATGGCTGCCGTGGACACACCCCGACGCATTCTGATCATCCGCCCCAGCGCGCTGGGGGATGTGGTGCGCACCGTGCCGGCGCTGGTGAGCCTGCGGGCTCAGTGGCCCCAGGCCCGCATCGACTGGCTGGTGCAGGACACCTACGCCGAGGTGGTGCGGCATCATCCGGCCCTGAGCGGGGTGGTGCCCTTCCCGCGCCAGGCCCTGGCCCGCTGGTTTATCAACCCGGCCGGGGCGGTGCAGTTTGCCGGCCTGTGCGCCCGCCTGAATTCCAGCCGCTACGACCTGGTGATTGACCTTCAGGGCCTGCTGCGCTCCGGCTTTTTCACCCTGGTCACCGGGGCTCACCGCCGGGTGGGGTTCGCCAACGCCCGCGAACTGGGATGGCTGGGCTACAACCGGCGCCACCGCATTTCCCGGGGCGTGCACACGGTGGACCGCATGCTGGGCCTGCTGGCGGCCGAAGGGATCCCCCTGGCCCCCGATCTGCAGCTCTATCCCGGCCCGCAGGATGCACAATGGGCCCAAACCTTCCTGGCCGGGCACGCCTTGGCCGATCAGCCCTTTGCCATCGTGGCTCCCACCGCCCAGTGGTTGTGCAAGTGCTGGCCCCTGGACCGCTTCGCGGCCATCATCGACCGCCTTCTGCGCACTGGCCTGGCCGGCGGGCGCGTGATCGTGCTGGCGGCACCGCACGAGCAGGAATACGTGCGTCTGTTACGCACCTTGCTGCCGGGTGCGGCGGCGGCTGGTAGGGAGGGGCCCAAGGCCGGATCGCTCCTGTTTCCTTCCACCACGCCCGGGCAGATGCTGGCCCTGATCGCCCGCTGCGCCCTTCTGGTCTGCAACGATTCGGCCGCTTTGCACATGGCCGTGGGCTTTGACAAGCCCATCGCCGCCGTCTTTGGGCCGACCGATCCAGCTCTCGTGGGCCCGTACCACCGGCCGGATGCGGTGATCCAGCCGCCGGACATCCGGCCGGCGGACATCCTGAACTACCGCCACCGGGAAAAGGATCAGACCCTGATCTCGCGCATTCCAGTGGAAGCAGTCTGGCAGCGCATCGAAGCCCTGATGTCCGCACGTGGGGGGATGCCGGCTTGAAATCATCGTTCCGGAGCGTCACGCCAAGCCGGGCCGCCCGTCTTTCGGCCGTTGTTGGCGGCCCGGGGGGGGCAAGCCATAGGGCTCCGGGTTCCATCAGGTCACGTTGCGCGGGACTTCGATGGCATCCTGGGCAAACGGCAGCACCTCGCCGCGGCGCACCGCATACAAACGCTCGTGCGAAGCGCGGGCGGCCTGGGTGATTTCGGGATAAGGCAGATGGCACACATCCACCAGACCGATCTGCCAATTTTCTCCATCAAAGCGGCCGAGCACGGCCTCATCATTCAAGAGGAAATAGTGCGCCCCCACCAGGTCCGGGTTGACGGCCGCGGCCTCGATGTAGCGGCGGTAGGCCACGCCGCGCTGCTCCTGGCTGGGCACGCCGCGCAGACCGTTGCCCGGCAGTCCGCGGTCCAGGGCGCCCCAGTGGAATTCACCGATCATGGCCGGCTTGCCTGTGTGCCGGGCGATCTCCCGGATGATGGCGGCATCCGGCACCATCTGGTAGCAGTTGATCGAGAAAACATCGATCTGGTCGGACCCTTCCCAGCACAGGTCGGATGCGATCCACGCCCAGCGCGTGCCCAGGTTCAGGTGGTGGGGGTCCAC
>JAJXSS010000032.1:0-6975 GCA_021784455.1 Planctomycetota bacterium | reverse complement strand
CACCTGGTGGCAGGCTTCGGCCGGGATGCGCACGAATTCGCGGATCAGCCGCCGGGAAAACTCCCACAGGTCGCGGTGGGCCTGCGCGCTGCGTTCGGCCACGTGAGGAAAGAGATCGGTCACCAAGGCCTCGAAGCCGGACACCGTTTCGGGCAGATTCCACGCCCGGCGCCAGTGCTGGACATCCTGGCCATACTGGGCCGCGACCGCTCTTGCCAGTTCGCGGCGGCTGAACGTGCCGGGATGGGTCAGGAGCATGGCCGCGGCGGGGTTATGCGTGCCGAAGCCCCATTGGGGCTCATTGGTCATGAAGTAGCCGATCAGCAGGGGGTCGGCCGCGAAGGCCGCCAGATGCTGAGCCCAGTTGGCGGCCGCCTGCGCGAACCCCGGGTCGAAAACGTCCGGTAGGTCGCGAAACAGCGGCCGGGCGGTGGCCGGATAGGGGGGCATCGTCAGCACGTAGGGCAAACCGGCAATTTGTGCCACCGCCACATCCGACCAGTTCGCCACCGTGTTCCAGCCCCAGGCTTTGAGCCGTCGCGCCGTCAGGCGGCGCCAGGCATCCTGCCATTCCCCACCAAAAGCACGGATCAGGTTGGCCACCCCGAAATCGGCGTGGGGGGCGGGCCAGTGGCCGCCGCGTCCCGGTCGCCAAGCGTCCTTGAAGCGACCCTCGGCTTGGGGCAGCCATTGAAACAGCGGCTCCGTGCCGGGAATGACGGCGCAGTCCACATGGGGCCGCACGCAGTCCACCCCCGTGCTCCAGAAGGCACAGCCCTCGGGATCCACCAGCCACCAGCGCTGGCCATCATGCTGAGTACGGAAAAAGCCCGTGGCTTCGAATCGCAGGGCCCTTTCCCCACCAAAGCGGCTCCAGCCGCTGGGCCACGAGGGCTCGGTCGCGGCCAGTTCGGCCTGCAGACGCTGCGTCATCTGGTTGGCGCTAAGGGTCTTGCCGGGCCAGGTGCGGCCCGTCCACTGGCCCAGTTCGTCCACCGCCACGGGGCCTTGAACCCACGGCTCCGGCGGCTGAGCCTGCAGCATCACCGGTCCCCACAAGAGCTGCTGCGGCCGGCCCGTATCCACCAGCTTGATGGTGAGATAGGCGATATCGCCCGGATCGATGGCTTGGCCGCCGCACACAGACTTGAGCAGGCCGGGAACGCGCTTCAAAAAGACGTGCTGGTTATCCATCGCGTCCAGCCCCAGCATCCAGCGGCAGGCCAGCCCGGGCATGAAGGTCATGCGCACGCTCCAGCGTGGCTGATGGCCGGGGGTGTCTTGGGAAGTGTGGGGGTAGACCTCCACGTTCAACAGCGCCGTGGCGTCGGATTTCAATTCGCAGTCGGCCCACAGCCACCATCCTTCGGGCCAAGCGGCGGCATCCAGACGAACCACATCCCCGGCAGTCAGCAGCAGGGCCGGCCGGCCGTGGATGGTGGGTGGCGGCACGGGCTGGAGCTGCCCTGGGGAGAGGGGGGTGACGGTCACCTGCGGATGGGCGAAGCTGGTCATGCTGTCACGCTAACCAATCCTCCTTCAGTCGCAAGCGAACATTACCCTATCGCTTGTCAAGTATTCTTGATCTATCCACGTGTCGGTTATATATTGAATGACATCAAAGGCCTATTGTAAGGCCGCTGAACAAAGGGGCATGCCATGCCGCATCCGACCGTAGGCCAGATCATCCGTCAGCGCCGCGAGGCCATGAATCTCACCCTGGATGTCCTGGCCAAAGAGGTCGGGGCCACCAAGAGCTACCTCTCCATGATCGAGAACCATAAGGTGGCCAACCCGCCCTCGCGCGAGATTCTGCGGGCCCTGGAGCGGGCCCTGGCCATCGGCCAAGGCGAACTTCAACGCGTGGCCGACTGGCAGTTGACCCCCGAGGATGTGCGCAAGGAAGTTGAGCGTCTGAGCCTGTCAGCCCGGGCCGGGCAGGAACTGGCCCAGTGGATCGTCCAGAACACCGCCCGGCGTAAGGAAGGGGGGCGCAATCTGGACCAGGTCTTCCACTCCGGGGAACTTGCCGACAAGGTCCGGCAGGCTCTGGCCAAGCCCACCGAGCAGCCGGGCCGGCCAGCCCTGGGGCCGGCCCTGGACCCCTACGTAGGCGTGCGCTGCCAGGTGCCCCTGATCAACAAGGTGGCGGCCGGCTACCCCAAGGGCTTCACCGATCTGGATTACCCGGCCCGCGTGGCCGATGATGCCATCTTCGTGCCCGACCTGGCCGACCCCGATGCCTTTGCCGCCCGTGTCGTGGGCGAATCCATGATGCCTGACTATCGCGCGGGCGATGTGGTGGTCTTTTCCCCCGCCGCCCCGGTGGACGAGGGCTCAGACTGCTTCGTACGCATCCTGCCGGACAACGAAACCACCTTCAAGCGGGTCTTTTTTGATAAACGCCCGGGCAAAGGCCGGGAACTGGTGCGGCTGCAACCGATCAACCCCAAGTTCCCGCCCATGACCTACGAGCGCACGCGGATTGCCGGCCTGTACCGGGCCGTGGCGCGCCTGCAGAAACTGGTCTGAGGATGCCTCAGCGGTCAAGGCGATCGCGTAGGTTCGGCCCTGGCCGAATGTCTTTGTCTGGCCAACCCGCTGTTCAACCAGCCAATCCTTCCGGCCGTATACTGGCGGCCATGCTTGTCTACGCCGGCATTGATGAGGCGGGCTACGGGCCCATGTTTGGGCCGCTCACCCTGGGGCGGGCGGTCTTTGCCGTGCCGGATGCCGTCGGGGCCTCCACGGCTTCGGCCGCCCCCCCCGATTTGTGGCGCCTCCTGTCCCGCGCCGTGTGCCGCGAGCATACAGGACGGGCAGGCCGGCTGACCATCAACGATTCCAAGAAGGTGTATTCCCCCTCCAGCGGACTGAAACACCTGGAACTGGGTGTGCTCACCTTTACCGCCGCGTGGGGCCACCGGCCCAGCGACCTGGCCGGCTGGCTGGACTGCCTGGGCGAAGCCAGCCATCGTGATCGGGCGGCCACCCCCTGGTATGTGCCTTGCGCGGAACATCCCTGGCAGCCGGTGCCCGTGGCCAGCACCGCCGGTGAGGTAGCCGTGGCCCGCAACATGCTGGCTCAGTGTTGCAAGGAGCAGGGGGTGGAAGTGCTGGATCTGGGGCTGGCCGTAGTTTTCGAGGACCACTTCAACCGCATGGTGGCCGCCACCCGCTCCAAGGCCGCTATGAGTTTCACTTTCGTGGCCCGGCACCTGGTGGCGATTTGGGAAAAATTTGGTCACCTGAACCCGGTGGTGGTGGTGGACCGGCAGTCCGGTCGGTCGCACTACCGCGAACTGCTGGCCCTGGCCTTTCCCCAGGCCCGCCTGACCATCCTGGATGAGACGGATGAACGCAGCGCCTACCGCATCGAGCAGCGCCACCCGGCCGCCCAGCCCCCGGTTGCCGTGTCGGCGGCCGCCTCGAATTCTGACGTCGATGCGCGGCCGTCCCGCTTGGCCCCATCCCCTTGCCCCTTGCCTCATTCCGCCATGACCGTCTCTTTCGAAGTCTCGGCCGATGGCCAGCACTTGCCCGTGGCCTTGGCCAGCATGATCGCCAAATACGCGCGCGAGCGCCTGATGGAGCGTTTCAACACCTGGTTCACCCGCCGCGCCCCGCACATCAAGCCCACGGCCGGCTACGCCGCCGATGCGAAACGCTTCTGGCGCGAACTCGAGCCCTGCCTGGGTAATATGGGCGTAGATGCCGCGGTGCTGGTCCGGGCGCGGTGATCACACTTCCTGGTCACGGCAATTCCCGCCCGCAGCTCTGGGCTTGCCCGAACACCTTCCTCTCCGTCAACCCTGTAGAGCATGCAATGGCATGCCTCTTCCCATCCCCTGCGCCAGGCCGCCGTGAATGCCTTACGGCCTCGGAATGGGGATTTCCACCGTTTGGCCCGCAAGCCCGCCGGTGGGCAGTGGGATCGTGTGGGATCGACCACTGAGGCGCACCTGCACCTGAGCCAGAAGCTGGGTCGGATCGCAAACATAGAGACGCGGATCAGTCGGGGTTGTGTGCACGATAACCATGCAGGGCTTGCTCACTGCGATGGTTAGCCCTTTGCCGCACGGCAGTTGGTCCGGGGCGTAAAACACGGCCTGCACATCGGTATCGGTCTCGATCGCTTGAAGGTCCTTCGTATTGCTCAAAATCCGAAAGCCCGGGTTGCCGGTTCGCGCAGGCATCTGCTCGGGCGAAGTCCGGGGGAAAATGACGTAGGCGTAGGACCGATTGGCCGGGGCCCGGCCGTGATCCAGCCAGAGACTGAACACCTGCCCGGACTGCGGTGAACTGCGTCCCGCGGTATAGATCAGCTTCCAGTCGCCTTCCTGCCGGGCCAGTTGCAGCACGGGCTTATCGCCGGCCAAAATCAAGTAACCGATGTCCGCCTGGTCCACCCAGTCCCCCGGCCGCAAAGCGTGCTTGCCCGGGCTCGCTGCTCCCGACGATGTCGTTACCGGGCTCTGGAGGAGCGACTGCTGGATCGAGGTCAGTACCGGGCCGGACTCGCCGGCGGTGATCCCTGCGCCGAGGCACACGATCGCGTCCTTCAGAAAGAACCACGATTTGTGGGCGGTCAACTCAACGCGCCGATAGTCAAGTGCCGCGACGCCCTGCCGGCCATCGCTGACCCCGCCAACAAAGTGCGTCGGCAGCGTGCACTGCTTGCGCCCCGGAACCAGGCTGACCAGGGTCTGGTCGCAGGTCGTGCCCGGCAGACGCGACCAGTCCCAGAACGGCTCGATGTCTTGGTACTCGCGTCCGGTCTGATAGAGGTAGAGCGTTCCGTCCCCCAGGTGCAGGCCGCGCATGTTTTCGCTGTTGCAGGTCTCGGACCCGATCACCCGCCGCGAGCTCATCTTGATCGAGGCATACCAACGGGCGCGGCGATGAACCATCAGGTCCGATCGCCAGAACATCCTGTTGCCAACCAGGGTGTTGGCGGCGTTCGTCTGGTCAGCCGCGATCCGCTCCTGATAGAGCGCGGCGTGCGCGGGATCGATCTGCGGCATCCGCTCGAGTTGGCGGAGAATGCTGCGGCCCTTGGAGACCTGGCAATGGCGGTAAAGTTGCCGGCCGCAGCCGCTGATGTCCATGGACCCGTTCCACAGCATCCACGAGGGCCCTTCCAACAGGTAGTTGCGCATGATGGAAAGCTGCCGATCGTCGAGGGCATAGCGTGTTCCCCGGAACACCAGCGCCCATTGGGTGATGCTGTCGCCGAAAGCCAGGCCATAGTTGCCGAACTGCTGTTGCGGCCCGTGCTGGTGGAAGCTCCAGTCGGGCTGGATGCCTTCCGCCGTGGTCACACCCACCTCAGCCAGCAGGGCGTCGTGCGCCGCCTGC
Source organism: Planctomycetota bacterium (assembly GCA_021784455.1). Taxonomy (GTDB): domain Bacteria; phylum Planctomycetota; class Phycisphaerae; order Phycisphaerales; family Phycisphaeraceae; genus JAJXSS01. The sequence goes on along the minus strand of JAJXSS010000032.1, from coordinate 1,617 downwards.
AGTTGCTTTTCATCCCCGGTGATCAAGCTGCGCACGAACACGATGCCGGCCAACCAGACTTTGTTCTGCCCCGTCATGCCGATCTTGGAGCGGGACAGCGTGGTCTTCAGGGCACGCTGCACCATGCGGTCGGGAACCTGATTGTCCATCAGCACCAGAAGATCGGCCATCGCTTTCGGCGCGCCGATCTGGTTCCACCACCAGTTCGGATTGGTGTAATCGTGCGTGAGCCAGTCCTGCAAGCCGGTGAGGATCGCGGCCTTGAGTTCCGGCTTGCCGGAATAAGCCGTGCCAGGCCGGCGATAAGCCTCGGCCATCTGCACAAGGCGCCGAAGATGTTGGGCGACCGGCCAGCCCGAGCGGGTGCGATCGTGATAGTTGATGTCCGGCCAGGTGCCGTCGGGTTGGAGCGTCTGCAGATAGTGGGCGACTTGCGCGAGGTCCGCTGGCGAGGCCAGCAGGAACTGCACGTAGTGATCTTTGAGCATCGGAATGTCGGCCGATTCGGCGCGGGTGGTCCGTGCGGCCTGCAACGGCACAATCAGCATGAGCAGCCCAGCGATAAGAGACAAGTTGAAGCTTTGGGACGGCATGGTTATGCACTCGCAAGGTCAGCAGGGGGCCCTGGGCGGACTAGGCCGAGGGACATTTCTGGCCGCGTGCGCGCCGGTCGTGGCCCGTTTCCTGCGGCCCCGGGGAAGGGAGTGGAATCGCTGATGGGAGAATGCCAGCGCTGGGAGCGGGACAGGCCTGTTTGATGTGCCGCGTCCCTGACCGCCTGGTTCAACCTCAACCCATCGGGATCGGCGGGCGGTCGAATGCGTAAGCATCCCCCTCGCCGAAGCAGCCGTGCCGGGCGCATTGGGCCGGCCACTGGCGTCGTTGGCCAGGTTGTTCCACCGGCTGAGCTTCGCACCCGGTTCCCATTCCCCGGGCCGCCATTGTACTTCAGGAGCCGCAAAACAATGCCTTGAAGTAGAGAAATGTACCGGCGCGTAGGGGTGTACTGTCCGGTCGCAGTCGTGGCCGCCTGTTCCTGGTGCTGTGCCATCCGTGTGGCCGGAAGTGGCGCCCCCTCGGCGAGATCGAAGCCTTGGCTTGGCCGAAGGGTCCACGTAATGATTCGGAGGCGGTTGGCAGGAGGAAAGTCGGGTAACATGTTGCCTCAAGCTGGTTCGACGGTGGATCCCGGGGCTCGATGCCGGGGGAAGCATCGTAAATGGCCGTCGTGGGCCGGGCCCGGGCCTGAGGGGCGGGGCCGGTAATGGTCCGCCGTGTTCATTTGTCCCCAAGCCCCCCGTGTGTTCCACGCTCAAGGGAGTCTTGTCTGAAGCTGACGCGTGAGAAAGGCCACCTGTATGTCCGAACTGATAATTGACGCCGCGCACACCGCACTGGTGGTCATCGATCTGCAAAAGGGTATTGTCGGCCGCACCTGCGCGCCCCACGCCGCGACCCTGGTGGTCGCCAACACCGTACGCTTGCTTTCGGCCGCCCGCCGTGCGGGCGTCTTACCGGTACTGGTGCATGTCGGCGGGGCGGCCGACGGCGCGGACCGCCTTTGTCCGGAGGCCGACCAACCTTTGTCGCGGAGTTCAGTGCTACCGGCGGATTGGT
>JAJXSS010000031.1 GCA_021784455.1 Planctomycetota bacterium | reverse complement strand
CGTTCAAGAGTTGGTACTTGCGCCGAATCCGTTCGCGTAAGGATGCGTCCTGCATCCTCTCAACATCGTCGCATCAACGATGGCCCCTTGGATAATTGTTCAGGTTATTGTTGAGCGCGCCCTTAGCCGCTCATGACCGCCCCCGAACCAACGGGGACTTGGATATTTGGGTCCTCCTGGGATTAGCGTGGGTAGAGATCCAGTCCTCCGCAGTGGAAGTAGATAGCCGTCTTGAAATGCTCGGGGTTGGCGAAGCCACAGGCCTTGCGTTTGATGGTCATGATCTTGCTGTTGAGCCCTTCGGCCACCCCGTTGGTCAGGGGACAGTGACAGTGGTTGAGGATCTGCTCCAAACGCCCCTTGAGCACGCGGGCCGGTTTGGTCGGCCCGCCGCCGTGTCTTACACTCTGCACGTTGAACCTTGCCCTTTGAACTCTTCAGGTGTTGCCATGGCCGAATTAGCCAAGATGTACAAGCCGTCGGAAGTGGAGCCGGAGATCCTTCAGCGCTGGAACCAGGCCCAGGCCTTCCACGCGGAACCTTCCGCCCCGGGAAGCGCAATTCCGGGGGCCGGCGCGGGGGCCAAGCCGTACTGCATTGTCATCCCCCCACCCAATGTCACGGCCGCCCTGCACATGGGCCACGCCCTGAACAACACGCTGCAGGACATCCTGATCCGCTGGCGGCGCATGGTGGGGGACAACACGGTGTGGATTCCCGGCACCGACCACGCGGGCATCGCCACCCAGACCGTGGTGGAGAAGCGGGTCCTGGCCGAACAGGGCAAACGCCGCACCGATTTCGAGCGGGAAGCGTTCGTCAAGCTCATCCAGGCCTGGAAGGATGAGTACGAGGCCACCATCACCAATCAGCTCAAGACCATGGGCTGCTCCTGCGACTGGCAGCGGCAGCGTTTCACCATGGATGAGGTGTGCGCCCAGGCGGTGCGCGAGGCGTTCTTCCAACTCTTCCAGGCGGGGCTGATCTACCGGGGCAAGCGGCTGGTGAACTGGGACCCGGCCACCCAGACCGCCCTGGCCGATGATGAAGTGGAAATGGAAGAGGTGGACGGGCAGTTCTACTACTTGAAATACCCTCTGGCCGACGGCTCGGGTCACGTGACGGTGGCCACCACCCGGCCCGAAACGATGCTGGGCGATACGGCCGTGGCCATCAACCCCAAAGACCCCCGGGCCCCCGGAACGCGCAGCAAGAAGGTCCGGCTGCCGATCGTGAACCGCGTGGTGCCGATCATTGAAGACGAGTACGTGGTGCTGCCCGACCCGGATTCGGATGATGCGAAGGCCCGCTACGCCACGGGGTTTCTGAAGGTCACGCCCGCCCATGATGACAACGACTACCTCATCGGCCAGCGGCACCATCTGCCCATCATCAACATCCTGAGCCCCGCGGCCGCGGTTTCCAAGGACCACGGCTGGCCGGCAGAGGATTTCCGGGGGGGCGATGAAGAGGTGCTGGGCGATCTCTTGGGCAAGGACCGTTTTGAGGCCCGCGAGATCGTGGTGGAGTGGTTCCGCGAGAATGGGCTTCTGGAAGAGGTGAAGCCCTATCGCCACAGTGTGGGCCACAGCTACCGCTCGCACGTGCCCATCGAGCCGTACCTGAGCGACCAGTGGTATGTAGATGTGGATAAGGACTTCGCCCCCGGAAGTCCCAAACACCCATGCCTCGATCCGCGCGGCGGCCACGTGGATGGCTCCAACATCCCCCGGAATTCGCTGGCGGGCCTGGCCCTGCGGGCCATGGCGATCGAGCAGCGCTCGGGAACCTTTGCGGACCTGTCCAAAGAGCCCGCCAAAACGGAAGCGAACTCATCCTGGACCGGCGGCCTGCGCATCATCCCCGACCGCTACGCCAGGCCCTTCCAGGCGTGGCACGAGAACATTCGCGACTGGTGCATTTCCCGCCAGCTCTGGTGGGGGCATCGGATTCCCGTCTGGTCACAGGATCTGGCGCTGCCGTCCGAAGTGAAGCCCACGCCCACCGACCGCGGGCCCGACGCCCAGATCTGCGCCGCGATCGATCGTGCCGCCGGCGGCCCGTTCAGCCAGACCGTGCGACGGGACTTCCCTGATGTCCACTACCACATGGTGATACCCCGCGAACAGCCTGCGCCCGGCACCATCCGAACCTACATCTGCGTGCGAGAGGATCACCCCGCCTTCGCCGCTTGGCTCGATGCCCACGGCTGGCGCCAGGACCCCGATGTGCTCGACACCTGGTTCTCCAGCGCGCTGTGGCCCATCAGCACGCTGGGCTGGCCGGGGAACACGCCGGAACTGCAGACCTGGAACCCCTCCAACACGCTCTGCACCGCCCGCGAGATCCTGACCCTGTGGGTCTCGCGCATGGTGATGTTCAACCTCTACTTCCGGGGGTGCCTGCCCTTCAGCGATGTGTTCGTGCACGCCATGATCCAGGATGGTGAGGGGCGCAAGATGTCCAAGTCCCTGGGCAACGGGGTGGACCCCCTGGACATCATCGCCAGCCACGGCTCGGATGCCATGCGATTTACTCTGGCCCAGATGACCACGCTGACCCAGGATGTGCGCATGCCGGTGGAGCGCGACCCGGCCTCGGGCCGCAACACCAGCCCCAAGTTCGACGCCGGCCGGAACTTCTCCAACAAGATCTGGAACGCGGTGCGTTTTGCCCTGACCAACCTGGAGCAGGCCGATCACAAGGCCCACGGCCAGACCAGCGTGGGCGAGGGGTTTGGCCTGCCCGAGCGCTGGATCCTCTCGCGCCTGGCCCGCCTGGTCCATGACACGGATGCCGCTCTGGCCAACTACGAATTCTCCGATTACGCCCAGGGCCTGTACGATTTCCTGTGGCGCGATCTGTGCGACTGGTACATCGAAGCCGTGAAACCCACGCTCAAGGACAGCGCTGTGCAGCGGGGCACGTTGGCGGCGGCTCTGGATGTGTCGCTGCGTCTGTTGCAGCCCGTGATGCCCTTTATCAGCGAGAAGCTCTGGGAGCACCTGAACTGGGTGGCCCCGGACCGCTCGGCCCCCACCAAGGGTGTTCCGGGGGTGGAGATACCGCCCTCGGCCCTGCTGATCCGGGCCCGCTGGCCGAAACTGGCCATGACCTTGATCGATCCGCCGGCGGAAGAGGAATTCACGCTGGTGCAGCAACTGGTTTCCTCCATCCGTCAGGTGCGCACCACCTACAAGGTTCCGCCGCGGCAGACGGTGCAGCTCACGGCCAAGGCGCCGGCCCCGCTGGCCGCCCGGGCGGTGGAGCGGGGGCTCTTGATTGAAACACTGGCCAACGTGCAGGTGGGCGAGATCGGCCCGCGCGTGGACAAGCCCGGCGATGCGGCGGCTACGACGGTGGGCGAAGTGGAACTCTATCTACACGGCCTGGTGCAGGCCGATGCGGAGCGTCAGCGTCTGAGCAAACGCCGGGAGGAACTGGCCCGGAGCATCAAGACGTTGGAAGGCCGGCTGGCCAACCAGTCGTACACCGAGAAGGCCCCCGCCCACCTGGTGCAGCAGACGCGCGACCAGCTTGCGGCCGGCCAGAAGGAGTTGGCGACGGTCGAGCAGCAGATCGCCGGGCTGTAGGCCCGACCCAAGCCCAGCGCGACGTGGGTCCGGGCATGCCTGGATATCCTTGGGATCCAGGCCTTCCGCAAGCGTCCGGGCCAGCCCGGACCTACAAAGAGAGTTCGTCCCGGGCCGAACCTACCCTTCGAGCACAAAGCGCATGGTTGGCAATTCCCGATCCAGCGTGCTGCGCATGTAGGCGCACAACAGGCGATTGGCCCGCTGGACCCCCGCAATGCCGGCCGCGGTGCCGGCCCAATCCCGTCCATCGGCTAATTGCCGCAGCAGGTCTATGGTCTGGTGGCGCACCCGCCAGGGACCGGTGGGGGACCAGCCCGCTTCCGGCCGGCCATCATCCGCCATCAACCCGCCGGCACGGGCATCGAAGAGGTACGTGGCCGCTTCGGGCAGGGCCGCGCCGCCGCGGACATCGGCATCCAGCCGCGGCGCCAGCCCGGCATCCTGCAAAAAAGACCATTGGAAGCGCAGGAGAACGCCCGCCCGCTCCGCCGCGCTGGCCAGCCCGCTCAAGGCGGTACGTACGGCCGCGAAACTGGCCGGGTGGGGATCGTGGTCGGCCAGGAAGGCGGCCGTGACGTCTGCCACGTACAGGCCCAGGTGCAGGGCTTGAAGATCGCGGTGGAAGTGGGGGTAGGGGTCCAGCAGATCCCATTCAGTGAGGGTGGCCAGGCCGGTGGCGGGTTTGAGCGTGCCCACCACCTGCCCCAGGGTAAGCGGTTCAAGGCCCCCGGAATAGCGCTGCACGGAAGATGGGGCCTGGCGCTTGGCGCCCTTGGCCAGACCGCGAACCAGACCGTGAGCCTGGGTCAAGAGGGTGACGATCTGGCTGGTTTCCGACCAGTCAGTCTCACGCAGGACGATGGCCAGGTCCTTGATCCGTGGCATCCCCAGATTTAACCGTCAACCGGGCCCGAATGGCAAACGGCGCCCCAAACAGGCAGACTTGTCACAGCCAGCCGGTAGCGGTCGTGCCAGCAGGTAATATGGCATCCCCCAAGGCCGGCCGTGTGCCGCGTAGGCTCGAATCTATGCCCCCTCATCCCCACACCAGTCTGCCCATCTATGCCACGGCCCCGGCCGTCGTGGACCACCTGCGCAACGGGCGGCGGCTGGTTCTGACCGCGCCCACCGGCAGCGGCAAGACCACGCAGATTCCGCAGATCATTCTGCACGCCGGCCTGACTACCGGCCAGATCATCGTCTTGCAGCCGCGCCGCCTGGCCACCCGCCTGGTGGCCAATCGCGTGGCCGCGGAACTGGGCACCCCGGTCGGCGAGTTGGTGGGCTATCAGACGCGGCACGAGTCGCGCATCAGCCCCCAGACCCGCATCCGCTTCATGACGGAAGGCCTGTTCATCCGCCTGATGCAGGCGGCCCCGACGCTCCCGGGCGTCGGCTGTGTGATCCTGGACGAGTTCCACGAGCGGTCGCTGCAGGCCGATGTGGCCCTGGCCCTGCTCAAGGGCCTGCAGGAAGGCCCCCGGCCGGATCTGCGTCTGGTGGTGATGTCCGCCACGTTGGAGACGGCCAAGGTGGCGCAGTACCTGGAGGCACCGACGCTCGAAGCGCACGGCCGGATGCATCCCGTGGACATCTCCTATCTGCCCCATCGCCCCACCAGGCCCATCTGGGAGGTTGCGGCCCAGGCCCTGGCGGACCTGCTCCACGCAGAGGATCCGTCTCAGGGTGGGGATGTGCTGATCTTCATGCCCGGGTTGTACGAAATCCGCCGCACCCTGGAGGCCTGCCGGCGTGTGGTGGGATCGGCCGCGGCCCTGTATCCCCTGCATGGGGATCTTTCCGCCCAGGAGCAGGATGCGGCCGTGGCGCTGGCCGCGGAGGGGCGGCGCAAGGTGATTGTGGCCACGAACGTCGCGGAAACGTCGATCACCATTCCGGGGGTGCGGCATGTGATCGATTCGGGTCTGGCCCGGGTGAACCGCTACGACCCGAGGCGCGGGATCAACGTGCTCTTGATCGAGCCCATCGCCTGCAGCAGCGCCGACCAGCGTGCCGGCCGGGCCGGCCGCACTGCCCCGGGCACCTGTCGGCGCCTATGGACCCAGCAGGACCAGCGCACCAAACCCTTGCAGCAGCCGCCGGAAGTGCTGCGCCTGGATTTGGCCGAGGTGCTGCTGCAACTGCATGCGCTGGGGTCCATGGGCCGACGGGCCGCGATGCCGGCATTTCATCCGCGGACGTTTGCCTGGCTGGACCGGCCGACGGATCTGGCCTTGGATGAGGCCGAAAGTGTTCTCCAACGCCTGGAGGCGCTGGATGCGACCGGGCAACTAACGGCCACAGGTCGGGCGCTGGCCCATCTGCCCATGCACCCGCGCCTGGCCCGCATGGTGCTTCAGGCCCGGCGTCTGGATTGTGTGGCCCGGGCCGGGTTGTGGGCGGCCTTCGTATCCGAGCGCGATATCCTGCTGCCCCGGGCCGGCAGCGGCGCCGACCGCTTCCGCCAGAGGGCATGGGAAGCGGATTTCCCCAGTGATCTTCTGGTGCTGGAGGCGGCTTTCGCCGCCGCCCGGGCCGTCGGGTTCGACCCCGGGGCGTGCGCGAGCCTGGGCATCAACGCCCATGCCTGCCGCGAAGTCGAGCGCACGGCCGCGCTCTATGCCCGGGTGGGAGCGGGGCGGGCCGAAAGCCACAGTTCCGGGGGCCGGCCCGGGGCGCCGGCCACCCGGGCTGTGCAGGAATGCCTGCTGGCGGGCTTCCCCGAGCATGTCGGTGTGTACAAGGGGGCCCCCCATCACGCCTGTGAACTGGTAGGTCAGCGCCGCGGTGTGCTGGCCAAAGAAAGCGTGGCTCGCTGGAGCAGGGAGGAAACGCGGCTGATCCTGGCCCTCGAAGTGTGCGAAATCGGCTCGGGGACGCCTGCGAAGCATAACGTGCGGACGGAACTGGGTCTGGCCAGTGTGCTGAATCTGGAACTCTTACGGGAGGTGTTCCCGCGCCAGGTGCAGACCGAGATTGCGCACGTCTGGAATGAGGAATCCAAGGGCGTGGAGCGCATCGAGCGCACGGTTTATACCGGGCTGGTGCTGGAATCCCATCCCCGCGGCCAGCCGGACCCGGCCCAGGCCGGGGTGATTCTGGCCCAGAAGGTGCTGGCCGGGGAATTGAGGCTGGAGGGCTGGGATGAGCGCGTCGAGGGGTGGATCGCCCGGGTGCATTTTGCCGGCCGGACGTTTCCCCAGCGCCGGCTGCTGACTTATGGCCCCCAGGAGCGGCAGATCATTGTGGAGGAGATCTGTGCCGGCTGCGTGCGCTTCAGTCAGGTGCGTGACAAACCGTGTCTGGAAGCCGTCCAGAGTGCACTTTCGTGGGAGGATCGCCAGTTCGTGGAGAAGATGGCTCCGGAAGCACTCACGTTGCCCAACGGCCGCAAAATGAAGCTGCAATATCCAGCCGAAGGGCCGCCGCACGGCCGGTCCAAGATTCAGGATTTCTACGATGTGCAGCGTGACCTGACCGTGGCCGGCGGCCGGGTGAAGGTGCTGCTGGAGATTCTGGGGCCCAACTTCCGGCCGGTCCAGGTGACGGATGATCTGCCGGGTTTCTGGCAGCGCCTGTATCCGACGCTGAAGAAGGAACTGCAGCGCCGCTACCCGCGGCACGAGTGGCGGTAACAAGGGCTTCGCCAGGATTTGCGGATCGGCAGCCCCGGGTCGTCCGTCTTGGGGACACCCGTGCTTCCTCGCCCTTCCGAGCACGGGTCTGCGAAGACACCGACCTGTGACACTCTGGAATCGGGTCAGATTCGTTTCGAACAAAGGCGTTGTGGGGGACCGCCGGCGGGGATATGCTGCCGCACGGGTCGGCGCACGGATCTGCGCGGACGGCGACCCGTGGCACCCTGCCGGGACCCGCCGGGCCGGCCGGCCAATCATTGAGGACCCACCATGCAACCCGAAATGCTTTGTGATTACGCCTGCAACACCGGGGAGAACCCCTACTGGCACCCCCTGGAAAAGCGGGTGTACTGGACCGACATTCCGAGCGGTCGGCTGTTCTGGTTTGACCCGGCCACGGGAGCCCATCAGCAGTGCTACCAGGGCCGCCAGGTCGGCGGGTTCACGGTGCAGCCCGATGGCGCCCTGCTGCTGTTTTTGGATAAGGGCACCGTGGCCCTTTGGCGCGATGGGAAGATCCAGCGCACCCTGATCGAGGAGATCCCCGACGAGCGCGCCACCCGGTTCAATGATGTCATTGCCGACCCGGCCGGGCGGGTGTTCTGCGGCACCATGCCGACAAAGGAACGCCTGGGGCGGCTGTACCGGCTGGACACGGATGGGTCGTTGCACCTGATCCTGGAAGGCATCAAGTGTTCCAATGGCATGGGCTTCTCTCCCGACCGCCGACACCTGTATTACACCGATTCGGGCCTGCGCCAGATCAGCGTGTTCGACTACGATGCCGGGACGGGTGCACTGAGCAATCGCCGCCCGCTGATCACCACTCCTGCGGATGAAGGCGTCCCGGACGGCATGACAGTGGACAGCCGGGGCGATATCTGGTCCACGCGCTGGGATGGGTGGTGTGCGGTGCGTTACAGCCCCGGCGGGCAGGAACTGGGACGCATCCGGTTTCCGGTGAAGAAGGTGTCGAGTGTCGTGTTTGGCGGGCCGGACTGCCAGGACATGTACTTCACCACGGCCGGAGGCCAGAAGAAAGAGGAAAACGGCCCGCAGGCCGGGGCCCTGTTCCGGGTGCGGGCCTCGGTGCCGGGAACGGTGGAGTTCTATTCCCGGATCGGAGTATGAAAGAAAAAAGGCGACGACTCACGCGGAGTCGTCGCCCGGAGGGAAAAGAGAGACGCCGGGTTTGGATTGCTGCATCCCCCGTCACACGGCTGCGGCACAGCAGGGGGTGTCGGCCGCTGAGGTCAGGCGTATCACGCGTGCCTCAGGTCATTCCTTCAGACCGGCTCGCCGAGCATGGCCATGGGCTCCTGCAGGGCTTCCGGCAACTGGTTGGTCATGTTCTCCACGTGCTGCGGGGTGAGATTGACGGCCTCGAGGACTTCGGGGCTGATCTGCCCCGATTCGACGGTGCGTACGTAGCCCAGGCGGGCATTGGAAGCGGCGATATCGGCAATGTGCACCAGGGCGGCCAAGGTGCGGTGTTCCGGGGCCAGTTCCATGGGGCGGTGGTGGTAGGCCGTCACGTAGGCGAAGGCGGCCGGGAACTTCCACATCCGGCACAGGGCGCCGCCGAATTGCTCGTGGTTGGCGCCCAAGGCCAGGGTTTCGGCCTGGCGCAGGCTCAGCCCGGGGGTGGATTCCATGCGTTCGATGGCTTCGACGAACTTGGGCCGACGGGCCTGGGCTTCGACCATGATGCCGATGTCGTGGATCAGGCCGGCCAGGAAGGCCTCATCGGGCAGGCCCAGATCGATGTAGCGGGCCAGGAGCTGGGTGCCGGTGGCCACGGCGACGCAGTGCGACCAGAGGTCGCGGGCGTTGAAGCCCGGGCAAAGCTGGCCGCCGCGGAAGAGCTTGGCCAGGCTGGCGGCGATGGCAATGTTCTTGACGGCGTTGAGGCCCAGGAGCACGATGGCCCGATTGATCGAGCCGATCTGGCCGGGCAGTCCGTAGAAAGCGCTGTTAACCACCTTCAGAATGCGGGCGCCCAGGGCCGGGTCGTGACTGATGCCTTTATTGAGTTCCTGGGCCGTCCCATTGGGGTCTTCGACCAGGCGGATGATCTTGAGCGTAATCTCCGGCAGGGTGGCGATGTGGCTGATTTCCAGGACCGCGGCCTGGACGATCTTTTCATCGACCACTTCCTGGGTGCCGGGTATGACGTTCGTGGTAACCTGAGACATCGCAGTCTTTCTCCCGCCGGCTATCCGCCCCTCCGGGGAGGGCCTGGGGCCTTCCTGCAAGAGCTATCGACCAGCCGCGGACCATTCTTAACCAGTGGGTCTGCTTGTCTTGGACGGCAGCGCGGTCTAACCTAGGCATAGAACGGCGGCGTTGGGCGGTGGCGCACCGGCCCGTGGCCGCCCGGGGCGGGAAAAGAGTGCCAGGAACGAGGTTGGCAGTGTGGTTTCAGCAGACAACGGCGTTTTCACCGTGGATCCAGCGATTTTATCGGCCCGGCTGGAAGGGCCGGTTGGCCCTGGGAATCGCCGGCCTGGTCATCCTGCCGGCGGCGGTGGTTCTGGTCTTGGCCATCCTGTTGGCGGTGCTGCTGGGGCTGGTGGTGTTTGCGGCGTTGTCGTTGGCGGCGGCGCTGGTAATGCTGCCCTATCGCCTGGTGCGCGGGGCCGGCCCGGCCGGAGATGACGGGCGGCGGAACGTGCGCGTGGTCATGCGCCAGGATTAGAGCGGGCAGGTTGCATAATGAGAAAACAGGGTTTAGTCGGACTGATCGTGCTGGTGCTGGCGCTATCGGGGACGGTCCATGGGGCGGGGACGGCCACTCAGCCGACCGGCGCGGCCCCGGCCGACCTGAACAGCCCGCGTGCGACGATGACCACCTTCCTGAACGGCATGCACGCCGTGCTGGCCCGGGAGCCCGGAGCCTGGAAGCCGGTGCTGTCGTGCTTCAACTTCAGCAAGCTGGCCGCCGGCAACGATTCGGACACGCCGCAATCTCTGGCCCAGAAGCTGTACGAGGCCATCAACCGCATCGAGACGGTGGATGTCAGCCGCTTGCCCGGTCCGGGCGATGTGCGGGCGATGAGCATCGATGCCTACACCTACTTCCCCCAGTTCGACAATCCTCAGCACGCCAGCGTGCTCAAGGAACTGAAGGGCCATACGCCGGGGCAGATCGTGCTGCGCCGCCAGGCCGATGGGCGGTGGCTCTTTTCCGCGTCAACGGTGGCCCAGATTCCCGCCCTGTACGAAGCCATGGCGGGCCTGCCGGCGGTGTACGACACTTCGGGTGCTCAGGTAGTGGCGATGCTGGGCCCGACCTTCGCCAAGACGCCCTGGTGGGGCTGGGCGTATCTGTTCATCTGCATCCTGGCCGGGCTGGCGGTGGGCAAGGCGGTGCAGGCGGGTCTGAAGGCGGTGGGCAACAGCCTGAAGAATAAGGGAATCCATCTGCACGGCACGGTGGCCCACAACGCGGCCAGCCCCTTGAGCTTGTTATTCCTGACCATCGGCCTGCAGGTGGGGCTGAGCGGCGTCGTGATGGACCCGCAACTGGGGGAGTTCACGTCACGGGGGCTGAAGTTCCTGTACATCGTGATCGCGGGCTGGTTCGCCTACAACCTGGCGGATGTGATCGACTTGGTGCTGCGCAACCTGACGGCGCGCACGGCCAGCCAGTTCGATGACATGATGGTGCCGCTGATCCGCAAGGCTCTGCGCATTTTCCTGGTCATCATCCTGACCCTGGTGGTGGCTCAGAACGTGTTCGGGTTGGACATCACGGCCTGGTTGGCCGGCCTGTCCATCCTGGGCTTGGCCGTCTCTTTCGCCGCCCAGGAATCGATCAAGAACCTTTTCGGTTCCGTCACGGTGTTTTTTGACCGACCTTTTTCCGTGGGGGACTTCGTCCACTTCGACGGGTTGGATGCCACAGTGGAGGAGATCGGCTTCCGCTCCACGCGCATGCGCACGCTGGATGGGCACCTCGTTACCGTGCCGAACCTGAAGTTTCTGGACAATTCCGTGCGCAACATCACGGCCCGGCCGACCATCCGCCGGGTGCTGGATGTGACCGTGACTTACGATACCTCTCCGGCCAAGATGGACCAGGCGGTCCAGATTCTCAAGGATCTCCTGGCCCAGCCGGACATCGCGGCGCCGTTTGATGTGGCCGGTCTGCCTCCGCGCGCCTATTTCAACGACTATAACGCCGCCAGCCTGAACATCCGGGTGTTCTACTGGTACACGCTGGACGATGGCCGGGACTACTGGTCCTACATGGCCCACGCCGAGCTGTTCAACCGCAAACTATTCGAGGCCTATGGCCAGGCCGGCATCGAGTTCGCCTTCCCCACCCAGACGCTCTACCTCGCTGGCGATTCCAAGCGGCCGCTGACCATCGGCCAGCCGGGGTAGGTTCGGCCCCGGCTGTGCCCCTTCGGGGTCGTTGCGTGTCCGACTCGTTTGGCCAGGGCCGCATCTACAAGAGATCCTTGAGCGGCACCGCAAGGCGGTTGAAATCGCTGGCGCCGATGCACAGCGTGTCCCAGCGCGGACTGCGCTGCTTCATGTGGCGGGCGTAGTCGGACAGTTTCAGAGCCAGCACGGCATACCAGCGGCCGCCGAACTCGAAAAGTTCCAGGAACAGGGCATCGGGGGGCTGCACGTCGCACCAGTAGAGGAAGGCGAAGGCCCCCTGGAAATCTCGGCCGAAGATCTGCTCCCAGCGGGTCAGGGATTCGACATCAGCGCGGGTAACCCAGTTGTCCAGGGCCCGGGCGCTGCGGCCCGAGTGCTTGCGGCCCTTCACGTCGATGAGCAGATTGGCCCCGCGCTGGCTGTAAACGACGAAGTCGAAACTCTTGAGGCTGGTCGGTCCCGTCTGGGTGGGGGCCAGGGCTCGCTTGGCCTCGTCCACAGCCACGTAGGGAATGGCATTGGCACGCAGGTAATGCTCGAAGGCCAGATCGTAGTGGAAACGACGTTGAGCCACCCGAAAGCCCCCTCTGGTAGGTTCGGGCTCGCCCGAACGATCTGGGACATCCGACAGCCACGAAGATTTTCGGGCCAGCCTTCCATCAGACCGGCGCCAAGGACGGCGGGCAGGCCCGAACCTACTTGATCCGCCCGGCCACTTCCGCCAAAGCCACATCCATCTGCGTGCCGGCCGCCAGATCCTTCAGCCCGGCTTGGCCCTGGGCCAGCTTGTCATCCAGGATCAGGGCGTAGCGGGCCCGGGCGGTATCGGCATCCTTCAGCAGCTTGCCCAGATTGCGCGTGGCCTTGTAGCTGAAGCGGGCATGTACGCCCTTGCGGCGCAGATCCGCGGCGATGCCCGTCATCTGCTCGCCGGCCTTGTCGGTCAAGGCAATCACAAATACGTCCGGCCGGGGCAGGACGTTCTCGGGCAGCAGTTCCTTGTCGCGGAGCACATCCGCGATGACCACATCGCCCATGCCCAGGCCTACGGCCGGGGTGGGCGGGCCGCCGAAGATCTCGACAAGCTGGTCATACCGGCCGCCACCGGCCATGGCCCTTAGGGCCCCGGAGGTTTCGTGAATTTCAAAGACCGTGCCCGTGTAGTAGGCCAGCCCGCGCACGATGCCCAGATCGTATTCGCACCACGGCGCAATGTTGAAGGCCCGAAGCTGGCGGTCCAGGGCCTCCAGGTCGGCCAGATGCTCGTTCATGCCGATGGAGCGTTTCATGTGCTCCAGATCGCCGGCGGGGTACTTGCGGCGGCAGGTTTCCTGGAAGCGCAGCACGCGGTATTCATCCAGCCCCAGTTTCTGGGCCGCCTGCTTGAAGTCGGATTCCTCCATCTTGTCCCGCCGGTCCAAGAGGTCGAAGGCATCCAGCATCTTGTCATCCGGCACGCCCAGCTTGGCCAGGATGTGCCGCACCGTCTGGCGGTGGCTGATCTTGATGCGCACATGCTGGGGGGTCAGTCCCAGTTCGGCCAGCAAGTCCACGGCGGTGAAGATGCACTCGGCATCGGCCACCGGCTGGTCCGAGCCCAGGATGTCGACGTTCCACTGCCAGAACTCGCGCAACCGGCCCCGCTGCGGCTTCTCCGCCCGGCACAGGTTGGGCACGCAGAACCACTTGATGGGGCGGGGCAGGGCATTGGCCTGCTGGGCCGCCATGCGGGCCAGGGTGGGGGTGAACTCGGGGCGGATGGCCAGGTGGCGCTCGCCACGGTCCTCGAAGTGGAAGAGCTCGGAGACGATACCCTCGCCCGACTTGGCCTTGTAGAGGTCGAGAGACTCGAAGATGGGCCCATCCACCTGCTCGAAGCCGTTGCGGATGGAAACGCGCCGCCAGGCGTCAACCAGGTAGTTGCGCAGGGCGCAATCTTGAGGGTAGAAGTCGCGGGTACCTTTGGGGGCCTGAAAGCGCATGGGTCCGAATCTTCAATGGCTGATTTGCGATTTTCGATTGTTAGCGTAACGTGACGAACCAACCAAGATACGGATGCCGGGCCAGCGCGGCAAATCGGCGGCCCGACCGAAGGACCAGCCATGCGCATTATTGGCGGCATTCATCGCAGCCGGAAGATTCTGGGCCCGCGCGAAGGGGATCGGACCACCCGGCCCATCCTCGACCGCGTCAAGCAGGCGCTCTTTGACCGGCTATGGGCGGCCGGGGTGTTTCCCCCGGCCGATGAAGAGGGGCTGATCGTGCCCCAGGGCAACGTGGTGGATGTTTTTTCAGGCACGGGCTCTCTCGGGTTGGAGGCTCTGTCCCGTGGCAGCGACCACTGCACCTTCATTGAGCGGGACAGCTACGCCGTCAACGCTCTGAAACAGAACCTCGCCACCCTGGGCCTGGCGGACCAGGCCACGGTGCTGGCCACCGATGCCCTGGCGGGGGTATGGCTGGGCCTGCTGCCCAAGCGGCCGGTGCGGGTGGTGTTTCTGGATCCGCCGTATGACGTTATGCAACCGGCGCAGACGGCTGCCAGGACGCCGCGGGACATGGCGGAAGAAGAGGCAGAGGTGGTCGTCGAGGGATTTGAAAGCGAAGAAGCGTACTACGCCCAGGAGGAGCGCGAGCGGCGCCGGCCGGCCAAGAAGAAGGGCCGACGCGAGTCCGCGGCCCTACCCAGCGGCCCCTCACAGGAACAACGCGTGTGGGACCTCATCGCCAGCATCGCAAGCGCGCCCGGCGTAATGGAACCACAAGGGTTGCTCGTGCTGCGCGTACCCGAGGGGGTAGCGCCGCGCACAGTCGCTGGCTGGGAACCGCCGGTGCCACACGTCTACGGCAAGATGAGCCTGCTCTTCTACCGCAAGGGGTGACAGATTCCGCAGGATCGGCCCGGGCCGATCCCGCGAAAAGGCACGCCTCCCGGGAACAGCGTGCCCTACGGCAGCGTCGTGGCGCCCATCAGGTGACGGTCGATCTCGCGGGCGGCCAGGCGGCCTTCGTTGATGGCCCAGACCACCAGTGACTGGCCGCGGCGGCAGTCGCCGGCGGCGAACACCCCCGGAAGGCTGGTGGCGAAGCGGCCGTAGTCGGCCTTGAAGTTGCTGCGCGGGTCCAGGGCCAGGTCGGACCCCTGCACCACGGCGTTTTCCGGCCCCAGAAAGCCCATGGCCAGCAGCACCATGTCGGCCGGGTAGGTCTTTTCGGTACCGGCCAACTCGGTCATGCGGAACTGGCCCTTCTCGTCCTTCTTCCATTCCACACGCACGGTTTTCACTGCGCCCACATGATCCGGCTTCCCGGGGGCGGGCAGGAATTCTTTGGCGTTGATGGTGAAAACGCGCGGGTCGGCCCCGAACACGGCCGCGACCTCCTCGTGGCCGTAGTCGGTGCGCAAAATGCGTGGCCAGGTGGGCCAGGGGTTGTCCGCGGCCCGCTTTCCCGGAGGCTCGGGCAGTAGTTCGAAGTTCACCAGGCTCTTGCAGCCGTGCCGCATGGAGGTGCCGATGCAGTCGCAGCCGGTATCGCCGCCACCGATCACGATCACGTGTTTGTCCTGGGCTGAAATCGCCGGGGTGAAGGCCTGGTCGATGCCGGCATCGAGCACGGCCTTGGTGTTGCCGTGCAGGAACTCCATGGCGAAGTGGATGCCCCGCAGGTTCCGGCCCGGGATATCGAGATTCCGGGGACGGGTGGCGCCGGTGGCCAGCAGGACCGCGTCGAATTTTCCGCGCAGTTCGGCCAGGGGTATCTGCCGGGCTGGATTGGGCAGGGCAAAGCCGTTGGCCGGCTGGCTCGGGGCATTCGAGGTCCCCGTGACGGCCGTGCCGGTCACGAACGTCACGCCCTCGGCCGCCAAGAGGTCGATGCGGCGCTGGACGGTGCGCTTGTCCAGTTTCATGTTGGGAATGCCGTACATCAAGAGGCCGCCGATGCGGTCGGCCCGTTCGTAGACGGTGACGCTGTGGCCCACCGAATTGAGCTGGGCCGCGGCAGCCAGACCGGCGGGCCCCGAGCCCACGATGGCAATCTTCTTGCCGGTGCGGGTGGTCGGGGGCTTGGGGGTGATCCAGCCTTCGGCGAAGCCCTTATCCACGATGGCCATCTCGATGTTCTTGATGGTCACCGGCGGCTCGATCACGCCCAGGCAGCAGGCGCCTTCGCAGGGCGCCGGGCACACCCGGCCGGTGAACTCGGGGAAGTTGTTGGTCTTGTGCAGCCGGTCCAAGGCCTCACGCCAGCGGCCCTTGTAAACCAGGTCGTTCCATTCGGGGATCAGGTTGTCGACGGGACAGCCGGTATCCGACTGGCAGAAGGGCACGCCGCAATCCATGCAGCGGGCGCCCTGCGTGCGCAGGTGCTCCTCGGGGACGTGGTCGTGGAACTCGAGAAAGTTCTGTACGCGCTCCTGCGGTGACACGCTCGGCACCGTCTGGCGCTCAAATTCCATGAATCCGGTGGGCTTTCCCATAGGTCACATCCGTTCTTGTCGGTTCGGCCCTGGCCGAACACCTTTCATCTCTTGCAGATTCATCGAGGGATCGTGGCTCACGTTGTGCGGGCCAGCCCCAACGTTCCAGGCCCGACGTTCGGCCGGGGCCGAACCTACTGTGCCGCCACGGCCGCGGCGGCCTTTTCCTTGCGTTCGTTGAGCACACGCTTGTAGTCCACCGGCATGACCTTGACGAACTGTCCCCGGAACTTCTCCCAGTCCGAGAGCATGCGGGCGGCCACGGCCGAACCGGTGTAGGCCTGGTGCCGCTCCAGCAGGCTCTTGACCTGGGCGATGTCTTGCGGCTGGTCCAGTTTCTCCAGGTCCACCAGCCCCAGGTTGCAGTTCTGCAGGAAATTGCCGTCCACATCCCACACGTAGGCCACGCCGCCGGACATGCCGGCCGCGAAGTTCCGGCC
>JAJXSS010000433.1 GCA_021784455.1 Planctomycetota bacterium | reverse complement strand
GCCGAAGCTTCGCCCCCGCCCCTGTCCGAGGCCGAACGCGCCAAGGCGGCCGGCTATCGGCAACAGGCCGCCCGCAAGCTCCGGATCGCGCGATTGCTGGGAGATGACGGTCTGGGCGACGAGGCCCGAACCGCTTTGCTCGAAGCGTTGCCGGTGCTGGCCAGCGCTTTGGCCCTCGAGAACCACCTGCCCGAACCGGCCAGCGCCGAAGAGGCCCTCCGACCGCCCCTGTCCAACTGTTGGAAAGAGGCCCTGGCGCCGCTGCGGCAATTCGTCGCCGACTCCGCCGCCCCCTGGCAGCCCATCGCGGAATGTCTGGCCGCATTATGAGCGGCGAAAGGGGCGGGCCGGTGCGCCGATCGGCCAAGGCGTTGGGGCCGACCCGCAGCGGCGAAAACGCACGCCACCCCCACCCTCGAACCTCCCCCGCCTCTTCCTGGACACACCAAAGCGGGCGGCTAGTCCAAGACCAGTCGCCCGCGGCCCCCACCACTCACCCCCCTCAATCCCCTCGCGCCCCCGCTCCCTTCCCCCGCTCCTTCTCTCTCCCCTGCGCGGCCCCCGGCCCTTGCCTCACCTCCCCCGCCCCGCGGCCCCTTCCTCCCCACATCACTTCCCCTCACACCTCCCAGTTGCCCTCTTCTGGCACTGGCACCTCTTTTCAGCCGCCGCGCCAGTTTCCGCTCAACCCAAAAGGACAACCCTCGGCATCCCTGCCGATTTTGCAGACCTTCCATCCGTTCTTGATGCCTTGGCGTAAACGGCGCTCCCCGCGAATCTCCCACCGCGCCATCCGCCCTGCGGCCGGTCTGAGGCCCCATCGATTGCGACCGACCGGCGTTCCGGACTCCCGACCAGAATGCCGGGGCCGGGGGATGAAAAAAGATATGATGCCATTGTGATGTGAGCGCCCCCGATTTGTCAATGGCATTTCCCTGAGATTGTCGTGGTTCTAAACAAGATTCTGCCCGGCCCGCATTGGTAGCATGGGCGTGCCGGGCGAACCTGGGCAGGCCTGATCGCTGGGGGCGAGCCATCTGTTTGGGCCAGGCCGGCAATTGATCCCGCCTGCAGCCAGTGTTATCCTGCCCGACCGCGGCGCAGCGAACCGGAGGCCTGTTCCGGCCGGTTCGCCGACCGCCGGTGTAACGCCTTTGGCATCAGCCTATTAACCGATCAACCGCTTAACCGACCTACCCCCATGAGCATCCTCGTCGATAAAAACACACGCGTCATCTGCCAGGGCATCACCGGCTCGGCCGGTTCCTTCCACACCAAGGCCTGCCTGGAATACGGCACCAAGGTCGTCGGCGGTGTCACGCCCAACAAGGGCGGCACCAAAGACCCCAACGGCCTGCCGGTGTTCAACACCTGCTACGAGGCGGTCCAAGCCACCGGCGCCAACGCCACCATGATCTTCGTGCCCCCGCCCTACGCCGCCGATGCCATCCTGGAGGCGGCCGATGCCGGCATCTCCCTGATCGTGTGTATCACGGAAGGCGTGCCGGTCGTGGATATGACCCGCATCCGCAAAGAGTTAGACACCCAGATCAACAAGACCCTGCGGCTGGTGGGCCCCAACTGCCCCGGCGTGATCACGCCCGGCCAGTGCAAGATCGGCATCATGCCCGGCTACATCCACAAGCCGGTGGAGAAAGCCGAATCGGGCCGGTCGGTGGGCATCATCTCCCGCTCGGGCACGCTGACTTACGAAGCCGTGTGGCAGTGCTCGAACCTGGGCATCGGCCAGACCACCTGCGTGGGCATCGGCGGCGACCCGGTGCGGGGCATGAACTTCGTGGATGTACTGGTGCTGATGAACGCCGACCCCCAGTGCGACGGCATCGTGATGATCGGGGAGATCGGCGGGACGGATGAGGAGGCCGCGGCGGCCTTTATCAAGGCCCACGTGCGTAAACCCGTGACGGCTTTCATTGCCGGGCGGACGGCCCCCCCCGGCAAGCGTATGGGTCACGCCGGAGCGATCATTTCCGGGGGCGAAGGCACGGCCCAGAGCAAGATCGACACCCTGCGGGCCGCCGGCTGCTTCATCGCGGAAAGCCCGGCCGACCTGGGCACCACCATGGCCCGGGGGCTGGGGCTGACCAAATGATGCGGGGGGCCGGCGGGAGCCGGCCTTCGGACCCGCCCTTCTCCCTATGATGTGCTCATGCGCTTCCCGCCCCTTGCCCGTGCGGCCGCGGTGCTATGCCTGCTGCTTGGCGCGGTGGCGTGGGCCGATGTGACCATCCCGGGCGATCAGACGACGGTCCACCACGTGGGCGGCCCGGCCGGGGGAGGGGCCTGGGGGCTGTGGACCAACGGCCAGATCACCCAGACCGTGCTGGTGCGCAGGGCCGGGCGGTACCAGATTGTCATCCGCGCCTGGGGAACGCCGGCCGGCGGCATCTGGCCCCAGATGATGCTCCTGATCGATGGACGGGAGATCAGCAGTTTCACCGTGGCCGGGCCCGGCCTCCACGATTACACCTGCGCGGCCGACCTTCCGGCCGACCTGTGCGACATCTCGGTGCGGTACCTCAACGATGCCGTGATCGGCGCGGAAGACCGCAACCTGTGTGTGCAGAGCCTGAAATTTGTGCCTCCGGCCGGGGGGCTGGACCCTGTGCCCCAGGATGCCCGGCAGCGTCTTGTCACGGCGGACCGGATCCAGCGGCAGACTCTGGCGGCGGCCAATGCCGACATCACCCGCTACCGGAAAGCCCTGGCGCTGATCCGCCTGACCAATGCCACCGGCCAGCCGGTGGCAAACCAGAGGGTCCGGGTTCAACTCATCCGCCACGATTTCCTTTTTGGCTGCAACATCTACGAGTTTCACCGTTTCCCCACCGATGCCCAGAACAGACTGTACAACCAGCGCTTCGCCGCCTTGTTCAATTACGCCACCATCGGCTTTTACTGGCGCACCTTTGAGCCCAAACCCGGCCAGGCCGATTACGCCCGCACCGACCGGGTGGTAGCCTGGTGCCGCCGCCATGACATCTGCATGAAGGGGCACCCCCTGCTGTGGGGTAATCCCGATGGCCTGCCCGCCTGGACGCCCGGGCTGCCCTCCCCGCAGCTTCAGCGCCAGCGCATTGATGAAATCCTGGCCCGCTACGGCGGCCAGATCAAGTACTGGGATGTGGTGAACGAGCCGAACGAGTGGCCGGCGCTGCCCATCGCGGGCCCGTATCGCTGGGCGCATCAGGCGGCCCCGGGGGCCTACCTCTTCATTAACGATTACAACATCCTTTACAATGGAGCCCCGTCGTTCTACCACCTGGTGCAGCAGGCCCAGGGGGCCGGAGTGCCCTTTGATGGCATCGGCATGCAGGGCCACGAACCACGGGGCATGCGCCTGCCTCTAGAGCGGGTGCGCCGCTACCTGAAGCAGTACGCCGCGCTGGGCAAGCAGATCCAGATTTCGGAGTTCACCCCCACTTCGGACGGCCAGCCCATCACCGGTACCTACCGGCGGGGCGTGTGGACCGAGGCCGCCCAGGCCGACTACGCCGAAGATTTCTACCGCGTGTGCTTTGCCAACCCGGCGGTGACGGGCATCACCTGGTGGGACCTGTGCGATCGGGGTTCGTGGCTGAAAAACGGCGGCCTGCTGCGGCCGGATCTGTCCCCCAAGCCCGCTTACCGGCGGCTGATGCGGCTGATTCACGGGGAATGGTCCACCGATCTGGAGGGGACCACCGATGCTGACGGCCGGATTCGTTTTCGCGGCTTTCTGGGCACCTACCGGC
>JAJXSS010000030.1 GCA_021784455.1 Planctomycetota bacterium | reverse complement strand
CAATCTGAGCTGAATGGGCATCAAGCCTGATTGTCCGGGCAGCCGTGCAAGTTGAAAGCGAGTTAGGTACGCGTACCTAAATGCTGCGATGCTGTATTAGGTACGTGTACCTAATATACGTTCTTCGGGCCCCGGTACAGGCTGAACCGGTCGATCCAGCCCCGCCAGCCACGGGTAAACCATAAACTCCCTTCCACGGCGGCGCCCCCGGAGATCGCTTCCATCGCCCGGAAGGGGCTTGGGGCCCTCCGTCAATACCCCAGGCGTCTGGGGGCATACTTGGTTGCCCGCCGCATTTCATGGGCATAAACCACTGGATATGGGTATCCGATTTGTGCCCACGGCGACAGAATCCGGGTGCAGCATGGCCCGCTGATCAGGCCAGCCAAGGCCCTGTTTCATGGGAAACCGCCAACCCGCAAATAACACGCAAAATGCGCCTCGCCGACGCCAACAGGCCCGGGTGGCCTTCAGTGTTTCGGCACAAAAGCGGCCGTTTTTGAAGAGGCAGCATATGTGGATAGTGGGGAATCAAACTGAGACCCCTCCGGATGCGGACACCAGGGGCCGGAGATGCCAGTACGGGGAGACCGGCCTGCGGGCCTCTGGTCTGGGGTCGCCCGCCCCGTGCCACGCGGGGCATGCATGGGATTGGGGTAGTTTCTCGGCTTAAGCGGCGCCCGCATGCCGTGTCAGGGAACGGCGATCCGGTCCAGGCAGGCCTGAACATCCGCCGGGAGAAACCGGATCTGCCCCCTGGACTTTGCGGCGCTTTAACTGGCCCTCTTCGGCAAGGGTGAAGACGGCCTATGAGTAACCACGCTTAGCTTTGCCCTACGGCCTCCCATTCTGCAGGGCCAGGGGTCACTCACGCCACGCTGTACGCGCTGCCCCTCCCACCCTTGACCTTGGCCCGCTTGAGTTGTTTGCCCTTCACCAGCTTGGTCAGGGTGTTGTCGGCCTTGCCGCCCCGGCGAGCCTCCTTCCACGCATTGTTGATCTCGGCGGTCGCTGTGGCCTTGCCGCTCTTGACCAGCCCCAGCACGAACTCCTCGGCCGTTTCCTTGAATACCCCCCGCTTGCGCCGTCCGCCGGCCTTGCGGCCGGGCTTGGCCGCCTTCCCCGCGGCCTTGGCCCCGCCATCAACATGGATGCCGGCCTGGGCCAGTATCTGGTCCATCTCAGCCACCTTCGCCAGGCTCCGGGTCGCAACGGCCAGGTGCTTCTTACGCTGTGCCATCAACTTGGCCAGCATTTTGCCGAGTTGGGTAGTCAGGTTGGTGCGGGGCATGTAGGGCTCCTCTCAAAAACGAATAGGGTGACGGTAGATAGTCTCTGCTGAGGCATGACTTTACCATAATCCACGGCCTAACCTGGGAGGGGGGCGGACGTCGGGCCCTGAGCGATCCTCATGGGGATTGGTTGGCCCGCGGGTCCCAGAACGGCCATATGGGCCAGCCAGCCGCCCCGAAGGCCGCCACGGTGGCGATGCGATCTGAGATCACCCTGGACAGCCCTGGCTACCTATTTGGCCGACTATGGCGTTGTCGCGGCCAACAGGACGCAGAATAGTGTGGGGTATCCTGCCAGGGACGAAGGCGATGCCTACGTCATGCGGCAGGAAGATCGAACCCAACCCACCTCAATACATCTGTAACTGCCGCCGGCCACGGGTGCAGAACCCTCACCGTGGCCATTAGCGCCTCGGAGCGCGCTTGCGTCGCCGGCGGTGGCCCTGGGGGCCTCTCAAGCCGGCGAAGCGCACTGGGGGCACCAGCCAAAAGCCTGGCGTCCCCCCTGGCGATCAACTGCGCCGTACCGGTTCGATTCATCTGCTCTGCCAGGGGCTGCAGAGGGCGGATTGAAGGATAGGAAAGAGGACGCTGTGGAAGTATCGCTGGAACCAAAAGGGCCTAACATGTCGTAACAATATGTTATATAAATACTTATATAATTTCTGCTGGGGCAGTTGCCTCCCCGCCTAGTCCATCCGATTTTTGCCAACGATGGTATGCGATAATGGAGATGGAAGGGCGGGAACAGCCTACAGGCCGAGCCCGGGATCTTCCCCTTCGGGCACCACCCTGGTCACAGGGCTGGCGTTAGCAGGCATGAAGACACTATCCCAATCCGTTCCGGCCGGCCAACCGGGAGGCAAAGCTGCGGTGGCTGCCCATACGCCTGCGGGCATACTCCTGCGCCCGCAGCGTCAGCACCGAGTACACCCCTGTTTGCCGCCCCAGGCCTGGTTCGATGCCGCCGCAGGAGCTCTGGTGGCGGGTGGAACCCCCCTGCAACGGGCAGATGCTTGCCGAGGATCCATAGCCCGCACGCACTGCGGGCACACCAAGGCGCTCGGGAGCTTGAGCGTCTGCCGTATAATGACAAGTATTGGTACGTGTACCTGATCTATTTGGTACGCGTACCAATAATCCGGACCTGAAGAGCAGAGATAATCAAGTAACCCCCCTAAGCTGAAAAGGATCGACGGGGCCACCTCTGGAGCCTGGCCCGCTCAGCGTGACGGCGCCCTCCGTCAACCCACTATTGACGCGACTTACTGACTTCGTTTTGACGCGACTTACTGACCTCGTTTGACGCGACCACATTCATTCGCTTTTACAAGTTATCAGCTTTTCTATCTAACACGACCTTTGGCGATTTTTTTTGGTCGCTGACGCGCCGGCGTGTGCCGGCGGCTGATCTGCGGCCCGCCCTAGTCCTCCGCTAAATAATATTGGCGGAGGCGAACAGACTCCGGGGCTGTTCACCGAAGGTTTTCCCAATGTTAAACAGTCTGAAACAAAAGCCGGCTCTGCCGGCTGAGGTTAGATGTCACGATTTCGAGTCCGAAGGTAGTTTCACCCTGGCATTGCGCGCCCCGGAGGCGGCGAAAGCACTAGGCATCAGCCAGCGATCACTCTGGCAGAAGACAAAGTCCGGTGAGATTCCGCACACGACACTGGGACGGACCATTCTGTATCCTGTCGAAGCGCTGCGTGACTGGCTCCGTGACCGCACCGTAGGCGGAAAGGAGGTCGCATGATGACTTCCTTGACCAAGAAAGACTTCGCTCTCAAATACGCGGCCATGGGTTGGCCCGTGCTGCCGCTTCATCACCTGGTCGACGGTCAATGCTCGTGCCGCAACCCGGACTGCCACAGCCCCGGCAAACACCCGCGCACGGGTGACGGCTTGAAGTCGGCCTCCTGCGATGAGTCGGTCATCACCCAATGGTGGTCTGATCATCCCGAGGCGAACATCGGCCTACGGACCGGCGCAAAACCGGATGGCGCTGGCGTCCTGGTCGTTGATATTGACCTCGGGCACGATGGCCCTGCAAGCCTCGAAGAACTGGAGCGGCAATACGGCACCCTGCCTGACACGGTGCAGGCCCGCAGCGGAAGTGGTGGATCACACTACTTCTTCCGTCATCCCGACAGCGGGAGTATTCCCAACAGGACCAGCCTTCGCCCCGGCATCGATATCCGCGCCAACAACGGCTACATCATCGTGGCACCCTCGACGCATAAGTCAGGGGGGATGTACGCCTGGAAGGCCGGTCATTCGCCGTGGGAACTGTCACTTGCTGATGCGCCTGACTGGCTTCTGCGCGTGATCCAGAAAGTGGATAATCGCAAGAAGCCCGACCGGGAGAACGAGTTGGGATCGGCTGGGCGATCCGCGACACCACTTTTGCCAAGGCCGACCACCCTGCACGGGTTGTCTTCCCATTGCGACGACCTGTTCCGCCGCGCCAGCGATTACGCTCGGAAGGCCGAGCCCGCGGAGCAGGGCGAGCGCAACAGCCGGGCTTTCAAACTAGCCGGTCATTTATGGAGTTTTGTGAACGAGCGCGACGAGAGACTGCACTTAAACCAGGTGCTCTCGATCCTCAGCGAATGGAACAATCGTAACAGCGAGCCGTTGAGCCCCGATGAGTTGCATGAGGTAGTCGGGTCCGCTGCTAAAAACGGGACACCCCGCGAGCCGCATCGGATCTCACCCCGAGGGCGCGCAGCCCTGGATGTGTCGTCCACCGCTTATGTCGATTTCCCGCTGGATACGCTCCCGTCGCCCGTGCGCGATGTCGTCGGGAGGGCCCAGATATCCATGGGGTGTGATGTGGCGATGCTGGCGCTGCCCCTGCTTGCGGGACTGGCCAGCGCGATCGGCAACAAGCGGACGATCTGTCTCAAGAACGGTTGGAGCGAACCGGCGATCCTGTGGACGATGGTCATCGCCGACTCCGGCACACTCAAGACGCCGGCGATGGATTTCGTGCTCAAGCCCGTCCGTAAGAGACAGGATGGTTTTCTCAAGATCTATGATCGAAGTCTGGAGATGCACAAGCTTGAGGACCAGATGTATCAAGCGACGCGTCGCAGCTGGAAACCGAATTGCGACGAGCCCATGCCCCATCCACCCAAGCCTCCTGTGGCGCAGCGCTGCTGGTGCAACGACACCACGGTCGAGGCTCTGGCGGTCATCCTCAAGGAGAACTGGGACGGTGTCCTGATCGCCAAGGATGAACTGTCGGGCTGGTTTACGAGCTTTGACCGGTACACCCAGGCCAAGGGCGGCGATGCGGCGCGCTGGCTTGAGATGCACGGCGCAAAGCCGCTCTGCATCGATCGCAAGACCGGTGACAGCAAAATCATCCACGTTCCACGGGCTTCCGTCAGCATCACCGGCGGCATCCAGCCGGGCGTGCTGCGCGACGCGATGGGGGCGGAAAGCCTGGAGAACGGCATGGCCGCCCGACTGCTAATGGCCAAGCCGCCGCGAAGGCAAAAGGTGTGGACCGAGAGTGACATCGATCCGGCCGACGAGGCCATTCTTGATCAGGTTTACGACAAGTTGTACAGCATCCAACCGCAAAGATCGGGGCGGGATAACGAGCCGTCTCCGATCAGCCTGACTCTCTCCGACGAGGCAAAGAGGGTTTGGGTTGACTTCTACAACCAGAATGCCGCCACGCTTGCTGAGTCGGCGGGCGTCCTGGCCTCAACGTGGTCCAAACTCGAAGGCTACGCCGCAAGGTTAGCGCTGGTCATTCACCTTACGAAATGGGCCTGCCACGCCATCAACCCGGACTCCGGCCATGTGGCTTCTCCTGTCCAGATTGATGAAGAGAGCATGCGATGCGGTGTCCGACTTGCCAACTGGTTCGGCGGAGAAGCCACAAGGGTCTACCAAGATCTCGCCAAGGGACCCGAAGACCGGCGGCAAGATGCGGTGCTCGAACTGATCCGGCGCCACGGCGGCAAGATCACCGCCCGGCAATTGCAGCAATCCAGTCGGGGGTTTTCAACGGCGGAAGAAGTTGAGGATTACCTCAATAGATTAATGCAGATGGGGATGGGCAACTGGGTAAGCCACCCACCTGGAAATAAGGGTGGCAGGCCAACTCGGTTTTTTGTCTTGGCAAACAACGAGGGCGAGCGCAACGAAACCCTCTCCGTTTCGCAGGGATGCGAGGGTTTCGTAGACGTAGACGCCGGTCGGGAGTCACCGATGCCCGAGACGGACTCTGTGTGTGACAGCAGCCCTGAAGGCATGGCCGCGTAATCCAGCGTTGAGCCGCCGGGGGTATGACGGGCAACCGCCTATCCCCGGCGGCTTTTCACCCAAAAAGACATGGACACAAAACAGAACGTCGACGTCAGCTTTCTGCTGCGCCGATTGGGGAGAAGTCTTCAATATGAGAAGCAAAGGTTCCGGAACACTCTTCAAGAGAAACGAACGAGCGCCCTGGATCGCGTCTTGGTATGACCATCTGGGGAAGAGACACAACAAATCAACGAAGACCACGGACAAGGCCACTGCGGACCGCATCCTCAGGAATTGGGTGGCCCAGGACGCATTGCGGCGCAGCGGCGTGATTGACGTCGCCGAGGAACGGGTTGCGAACGAAAGCAAGCGTAAGCTGGAGGAAGTTCTCGCAGATTATGAGAGCCAGTTGGACGTCGCGGGTCGGGACGAGAAGTATGTCAGCACGACCTTAAGCTACATCCGGTCCGCCGCGACGCACGCGCACTGGTCCCGCATCAGTGATATCAATGCGGACTCGGTTCAGCGCTGGGCGGGGCACCTCAAGAGTGATCGCATGAGCACATGCACCATCCGCGGGAGACTTACCGCCGTCAAGGGCTTCACCCGGTGGCTGGTCAAGCAGGGAAAGCTTAAGAGTGATCCCCTGGCCACCGTATCCAAACCTACGGGGCAATCTGACCGGCGTCATGTTCGGCGTATGCTGCTCCCCGAGGAGTGGGCGCGGCTACGGGATGCGACGCAAAGCGGCCCTGTACGCTACGGTATGGACGCACGGGCCCGCGTGATCCTCTACGCCACCGCCATCCAAACGGGATTGCGGGCATCTGAACTGAGAAGTCTGATCATCGGCAATGTCGTCCTGTGTTCATCCGGCAAGCCCTCGTACGTTCTGTGCAAGGGGTGGTCGACCAAGAACGGAAAGGATGCACGGCAGTACATCAACCAGGATTTGGCAGATGAACTCCGTGTCTACTTGTCTACGCGTCTACACAAGCCCGGGACCTCCCTCTTCGACATGCCGGGAGAGGACCACCAGGCCACGATGCTGCGCGAGGATCTGGATGACGCCCGCAAGGCCTGGCTTGAAGAAGCGAAGGATGACCCCGAGGAACTCAAACGCCGGGCGGGTTCAGATTTTCTGGCGGTCACTAACCACGCCGGCGAGGTCCTGGACTTTCACTCGCTCCGTCATACATGTGGCGCCTGGCTGGCGCAGGCGGGTTGTCACCCCAAGACCATCCAGACGATCATGCGCCACAGCACCATCAACCTGACCATGAACACCTACGGGCATCTCTTCCCCGGGCAGGAAGCTGACGCGGTGGCAAAGTTGCCGGCAATGATGTCGCCGCCGGCTTCAGGTGAGGTAAAAAATGATGAGGCATGACCGACAGCGTTAGTGACAGCAGATGCAGTGTTATTCAGTGTTATGGGCTGCGTCGGCTTGCGATGACCGGTCTGCCTGACGGCAGATCGGTCGCTTCTCAAAAAGTACTTGTATTTAGCGGTTTCTGTGCAAGAACAGCTTGATTTTCAGAGGAATGGGAGCGGAAGGATTCGAACCTTCGAAGGCATAAGCCAGCAGATTTACAGTCTGCCCCGTTTGACCGCTTCGGTACGCTCCCATTGCGAGCCGATAATTATCGTCTATCCCATATTTCCCGTCAAACAAGGCGTTTCCTGCATGATTCGTGCTTCCTTTTTGTTTCACGCCCGGCGAGCCGCCGGAGGGTGTTTGTCCACGTTTCCCCCCCCGGCGGAAAGCAGGACGGAAAATCAGCCCATGCACATAGGCTCTGGCGCCTTCGGCAGTCACGCTACTCCAGGACTTGCCACCGATACCGCGGAGCACGTGGACGCGGCACGCCAGCGTGTTACGGCAGTCGCGATCATTATTGCCCTTGGGTTTTGTCCCGCAGGTGAGGGGCCGCCGGGGACCTCAGGGGTGGGGGCTGAGCTGGGACCACCGCCAAGCCGCGATGCTGCGGGCAGGCAGAAGAAAGCGGCCGCCGCCATCGCCATCGGGAGTGGGGGGAATGGGTATCTGCTGCTCCTGCATCGTGACGTTGAGCGGCTGGCCGGGGACGTTGGTGGCTTGCAGCGAAGGGCCGGTGACCAGCAGGCGCTGGGCCTGCAGGCGGTCGGGAAGGTGGGCGTAGAAATTCAGCTCGGCCGGCTGATCGTCGCTGCGGTTGATGGCGACCAGGGCCCGCCGGCCGCTGGCGGGGTCGCTGAACAGGACCGCGCGGATGGCGTAGCCGTAGCCCGGGCTGTGCTTTAGGCCGTCATTTTCGTTGACGGCCAGCGCTTGAACCTGCGGGAGCATGGCCCGGTTCAGCAATTCGAGCATGTAGAACAGGGGCGTGCCGCACTTGGGCTGGCCGGGGTCCTTTCGGTCCACATCGATGGTACGCCACGGGCCGGGGCTGGTCAGACACCACAGATTGGCGGCGATGATCTGGGGCCGGGGCATCATGGCCATCAGATAGTCCGCGTTGCTGATGGCGGCCTGGAGATCCCAGGCCGTGGAATGGGGCAGTTTCCAGAACTGGTACCAGCGCCCGTACTCACTGATCCACAGGTGCAGCGGGTGGTTCTTGGGACCGTAGGCCCGGATGTCGGCGATCAGCGTGTCCAGGGATTGTTCGGCGATCGGTACGGGCGGCCAGCCGTCGATATAGGTGTGCACGGCGAAGCCATCGATCTGGCCACCCAGGGCCTGCATGATGCGTATCTGCCACTGGCGCCAATAGGGGTTGTAAGAGCCGTAGGGGGTGGAGACGGCCTGGGCGTAGATCCTGATGGTCGGATCGACGGCCCGCATGGCAGCAATGCGCGGCTGGACCAGCTTGATGTACTCTTCGACCCAGAGCTTGTTCTGGGCTTCCTTCTGCCGCACCACCTCCTGAGGTGGCAGGGCCCGTTCCTTGGGGCCTTGCCGCCAATCCGTCTCGTTGCCCAACTCCCAGTATTGGATGCCGTACGGGGCGGGGTGACCGTTGGCGGCGCGCCAGCGGGCCATGGGGCCGCTGGTGGCGTTGCAGTATGCCACCAGATCGGCCAGTTCCTGGACCGGGCGGAACGGGCTGGCAATGAGCGTCGGCTGGGGGTGCCCGGGCAGGGCCTGCACCCAGCGCAAGAAATCATCCAGCCCCGGATTGGGGCGGTACATCGGATTCCACTTGGCAGACGACAATTCGTGCCGGATCGGTTTGCGATCTTTTACGGGCCCGACATCCTGTTCCCAGGGGTACTTGTTGCCCCAGTTGTAACGGATCAGGTGCTGGGGATAGGCATCCAGCAGGGCGTTCCAGGAAGGGTCGGGGGCGTTGGTCTTCTCATCCCAGAAGGCCGGGGGGCGATTGTCCGGCGGCAGGGAGCCGCACCAGTCAAAGGCCGAGAGGTTGGTGCCCAGCAGATCCGGCCGCATCGCCACGGGCGGGGCCGAGAGCGACACCATCACCTGCACCGGCGGCGTGGGCGCAGCGGCGGCCTGGCACCAGCGGGCGCCACTGCCCGTCAGACACACGATCAAACCCAGAAGTTGGCAGGGGGTCCTTAAGCTTATAGGGGACATCACAGGCCTCCGCGCCAGAAGGGGTCCAAGGCGGTGAAGGGCGGGGTCACATCTTCAAACTTGATGAAGCGGCCGTGCATATCGAAGAAAAGGAAATTGGTGCCCGCCGTATGCGACATCAGACCCGAGCCCGAGGGGCCGAAGTAGGCCCAGTCCGCCGCCATGGGCAGGGATTGCTCATCGACGAGGCACGTGCTGCTGGCCTTGGGAACGTTGGCACTGGCCAGGGACAGCGTATAGGCCTGGCCGGCGGGCACGTTGTAGTAGAACTGGGCCGGCTGGATGTTCATGGCGTAGGAATAGCGGTTGCCATTGATGGTCGAGCCGGGGGTGGGCACCGCGAGCCTCTGCAGCATGCCCGGGCAGCGGAAGGCGTTGGGCGTGGCGTTCGCGCCCGCCACGCCGTAGTCGTAACAGATCAGCCCGTTATTGGGGGACTGGAAATCGCTGGGGGCGGTGCCGTAGATATAGCGCCACAGTTTGTGGCCCCAGAGGTTGGGGTAGTTGTTCCAGCCCGAGGCATAGTTGGCCACGTCATCGGCCGGGGGCAGATGGTCGTTGGCATCGGCGGCGTAGGCCGCGAACGCGACGCCCAACTGACTGAGATTCGCCAGGCAGGCGAGGCCGGCGGCTTGCTGCTTGGCCGCCTGCAAGGCCGGCAGGAGCAGCCCCATCAGCAGGGCGATGATGGAGATGACGACAAGAAGTTCGATGAGGGTAAAACCACGGAGTCGTCTCATGGCCGTACTCGAAAGAAAGGCGGTGGTTGGGCCGGACAAAGCGGCGCCCAGGCCGTTGAGCCTGGCGCCGGGAGATAGGTCAAGCATGGCTCAGGCCGCGGGGCGGCGACGCGCCAGGATCAGCAGGCCGCCGACTGTCAGCAGCCCCAGCGTGGCCGGCTCGGGAACGGCGCTGACCTGAACTTGGTCCACGGCGGCCTTGAGGTCATAGGCGCCCGATGACGACTCGACGCTGGGGTCGCTCTCATTAAAGTAAAAACCGAAGGATGCCTCGTGCCACGCGGTCAGACCGCCCAGGGAGGCATAGGTGCCGGTGTAGGTTGCTCCGTTGTGGGCCGTGTTGTGAATCACCACCGTGTAGGACTGAGTCACGGGATCCAGGGTCAGGTCCAGGCCCGTGACCGTCCCGTTACTGGTCGAGTGGAAATCATGTCCGGCGGGCAGTGGGGTGCTGTTGGGGGCACCATTCTTGAAGCCAAGATCAAACGTGCCCTGGGCATCAATCTGCATGGTGACGGCATTGCTGGCGGAATACGAGCTTCCCGTGCCCGTGGTGTCGTCGGATACCCAGAACCGGAACTGGCTGGCCCAAGTCTTGAACGTGCTCACGGGGGACTGGCTGAAGGTGAAAGAATAGGTGTGGGCGGTGGTGTCAAAGGCGTAGTTGGTCGAGGCCTGACCTTCCAATTGGATCAGCGGATGAGCATCGGTGGTGCCGTTGTTGGCATCGGTGACCTCCATGTAGAGCTGGCCCGGCACTGTATTGTTTTCATCGTAGTAGGTGGTCGCGGTGGAACCGGTGCCCGGGGCACTGTTGGTCGCGGCGGTGACGCTCCAGAAACTGGCGATGCTGTCGCTGTTGGCGGGTACGCCATTGGTAAAGTTATCCACAAAGACGACGGCGCCGTCCGCCGCAGAGACACCGTACAGGCTGGTGGCCAACCCCAAGGCCGCGGTTGCCAGGAATCGGGCTTTCTGCATGGGAACCTCCTTTGCCAATGGTGGAGCCGTGCTATAATAACTGGTACAAGGATACATCACGAGGGGGGCCCGGTCAAGGAAAAGACGCTAAGAAGGCTGCAAATGGGCGGCGAATGAACCGTGATCTAAATAAAAACAAGTCCTAATATCACGCCGCACCCGGTCTGGACCGCCCGCACCGGCCGGATCGGCCGGCCCACAACGCAGGATCCTTATGCGCCAGTCGGAATCCGAACTGTGCCCTCCCAACGCCGGCTTGACAGCCCTGCGGTTCTGCCCAGAATCGGTGCCCATGAGGCTGGGACTGCCCCAAAAAATGCCGTTGTACCGCCAGGTCGCTGCCACCCTGCGGCAGCGCATCAAGCGGGGGGATTTCGACCGGGATCGGCGCCTGCCCACGGTGCGGCAACTGGTCACGGACCTGGGGGTCAGCCACGGGGTGGCCCAGCGCGCCCTGCAGTTTCTGCAAAGCCAGCGCCTGGTGGAATGCCGGCCCACAATCGGCAGCCAGTTGGCCCGCCGCAACAAGTGTGAGTCCACGGCCTTCCTGTTCGGCTTTGTGCAACCGGCCACCGACCTGTGGGCCTATGCGATGTACAACCACCTGGAAAGCACCCTGGAGGACCGCGAAAACCTCTGTGTGATGCGGACCAGCCGCGATGACCCCCGGCGCGAACGGGAAATCATCGACCACTTGCTCAATAACGGCATCAACGGAATCCTGCTGCTGCCCGTGGATGGCGATACCAACCGCGCCTATCTGAGCCGGGTGACCAAACAGGTTCCGATCGTGCTCCTGGATCGGACGGTGGAAGGTCTGCGTGCCCCATCGGTGGTCCTGGACTATCGAAAACTGGGGCACGATGTTGTCGCCTGGTTCGCCCAACAAGGGTGCCGCAGGATTCTGTTCCTCAATGATCCGCTGCGTATTTCATCCTATGCTGAATTGCGTCAGGGGTTGCGCGAGGAACTTGCGGCGCGGCACATGGAAGGCTGCCTGGAACAGATGGACCTGCCGCTGGTGGAAACGGTGCACTCCTATCAACAGCGCGGCGAGAATGAGATGATGGAGGCGTTTTTCCGGGCGACCACCCGGCGGCTGAGGCAGGAGCCATTTGATGGCCTGTTCTGTCCCCAGAACGAGCTGATCCGGCTTTTGTTTGTGGTGGATCGGCGGGCCGAGGATCTTTTGCCGCGCCTGCGCCTGGCGACGCTGGTGGGGGCATCGGTGGACGCCCGGCATTGGGGAGAACTGCGCGGCATCGGGGTCCACTTCTGGATTGGCCAGAATGCGCAGATGCTTTTACGGGGCATGGACCTGCTGCAGGAGATCGTCATGACGCGGCGATCCCTGCAGCGGCACGTACGCCTGCGATTCCCCATGGTGGAGTAGCTACGCCCCGGATGATGCGGTGCCATGCGACTGCTGTGAAAAAGCCGGAACCTGTTATTCACCTTGGTGAATAGCAGGTTCCGGCTTGATCTCTCGATTAGTCAATCGATCCCGGGGGTTTATGTCTTCCCACGGCAGGTCGAGCTGGCCCCCCGGAATCCACGGGCATACTCATCAGCGTGCTCGCGTTGAGCGTGTTTGAGGAAGTGGGGGTGGGCTTGCCGCCAGAAGCGGGCCTCGAGGTCTCGAACCGGGCGGAATGGAGATGTCGGGTCTTCCGCCGGAGAAGGGGGCATTCTTCCCTTTCGCCTTCTGTTCCGGGCCCGGCCGGGGGAGAAGAAGGAGGAAGCAAGAACAGAGGATTGAGGGCCGCTTTCCGCAGCCTGATGGCGACGCCTAGCGGTCCCGCGAGGTTACCGGCTCATTGGGTCGGAAGAGGAATGGGGCCACCCAGGATCACGCCTAGGCATCGTTCATGTCGGAGTCGGCGTAGGGGGTGATGCCGCGTTTGGAGGCCCGGATGAAGCGGACGAATTCCGCGCACAGGGGGTTATCTCCCAGTTCCTTGTCCATCCGATCCAGGGCTGCGCTATTGGGCAGGCCTTCGCGGTAGAAGATATCGAAGGCCCGGCGCATGCCGTCGATATGGGCCCGCTGGCCGGCGCGGCGCAGGCCCACCAGGTTCAAGAGGCTGACGCGCCGCGTGTGGTACACCACGCAGAAAGGCGGCAGGTCCTTGGTAATGCCCATCGTGCCGGCCATCATGGCCAGCCGGCCGACGCGGCAGAACTGGTGCACCACGGTATTACCCGAGAGGATGACCCCATCGCCCACTTCCACGTGGCCGGCGATCAGGGCCCCGTTGACCAGGGTCACACCATTGCCCACCACGCAGTCGTGGGCGATGTGGCTGTTGACCATGAGGTAACAGCCGTTGCCCACGGTGGTGGGGTGCGGGCCGGTGGCCCGGTGGATGGTCATTCCCTCGCGAATGATGTTGTCATCGCCGATCTGCGTGCCCGAGCCGGCGTGGGCGGGGTCGAACTTGCGATCCTGGGGCTCCAGGCCGAGGGCGGCATGGGGGTAGAGCACGTTGCGGGCCCCCAGGGTCAGGGGGCCCTTGAGCCACACCTGGCCCAGCAGGCGCGTGCCAGGGCCGATGGTGACGGGCCCCTCGATGATGCACCCGGGGCCGATCTGGACATCCTGGGCCAGTTGAGCCTGCGGATCGACGACGGCAGTGGGATGAATGGTGGCCACAAAGGTTCCTTTTCCAAACCGGGCTATGATAACCGTTTCCTCATGAGTCACGACGCCTCCATCCCCACGGCCGCCGGGCAGGAGTTTGCGCTTGAGGTCAAAGACCTGGGCCGGCTGGCCTATGTGCCGGCCCGGGCGGTACAGTTGGAGACGCACGCGGCGGTGGTGGAAGGCCGGCTTCCGGCGGCGCTGATCCTGGTGGAGCACGATCCGGTCATCACCATCAGCCGCCGCCCAGGAGCGGCCGAACACCTGATCGCCCCACCCGAGGTTCTGGCCCGGCTGGGCATTGATGTGCAGCCCACCGACCGCGGCGGGGACATCACCTACCATGGTCCGGGGCAGTTGGTGGCCTATCCCGTTCTGCGCCTGGCGGATTTCGGCCTGAATGTCGGAGCTTATATGCGTCTGCTGGAGGAGGTGGTGATGCAGACGCTGGGGGTATTTGGAATCCCGGCCCGGCGCGATCCGGGGCACACGGGGGTGTGGGTCGAGGGGGGCACCGGGGATGGTGCTACGGGGGGGGTGCTCTCCCGGCCACCGGCCAAGATCTGCGCCATGGGGGTACGGGTGAAACGGAACGTCACCCTGCACGGCCTGGCGCTGAACGTGGACCCGGATATGCGGCATTTCGCCACCATCATTCCCTGCGGCCTGGTGGGGCGGGGGGTGACGTCGATGCGTGAGAGGCTGGGACCGGCTACGCCGGGCATGGCGGTGGTGAAGGAGGCGCTGGTCGGTACGATGCGGCGGATGCTGGCGGAGCGGCGCCGCCCGCCCGGGGCGTGAACCAGGCGCAGGCTGTGGGAACCTTTGCGGGTGGGTATCGAGTCCCGGGGCCATCGATCCAAGACCCGCAACACCAGCAGATTCCAGGGTGCCGAAGGAGCCACCGGGCCAAGCACCGATCTCGCAAAGGAGCGATTCGCGCTCCGGCGCATGGCCGTGGGAAACCTCCTCGAAGCCGGTCGGTACCAGAGGCCGCGTGCGCTGGGTCGGAAGCTGCGCTGGTCCGATTTGCCCAAGCAGGCCGATGAGCCGACAATTCGACCGCTTCATTGCTTACGACCCCGGAAAGACCATTATGTCCGACAAAGCCCCCTGGATTACGTATCGCCCGCAACTGAAGGTGTTGGATTGCACCATCCGCGACGGCGGTTTGATCAACAAGCACCAGTTCGATGACGCCCTGGTGCGGGCGGTGTACGACGCCTGCGTGGCGGCGGGCGTGGACTACATGGAGATCGGCTACAAAAACAGCGAGAAGCAGTTTCCGCGTCAGCAGTTCGGGCCCTGGCGGCACTGCCGGGAGGAGGACATACGCCGGGTCGTGGGCGATCACGATCCGGCGGCGACGGGTCTGAAGCTCTCGGTGATGGCCGATGCGGCCAAGAGCGACTGGAAGACGCAGATCGGCCCCCGCAGAGATTCCGTAGTGAGCATGGTGCGGGTGGCGTTCTACGCCAACCAGGTCAGCGAAGCGGTGGAGATGATCCAGCACGCCCACGAGATGGGCTACGAAACCTGCGCCAACCTGATGTCGGTGTCGGCTGTCAGCGAGACGGAAATCGACACGGTGCTTGAGGCGATTGCGCCCACCCCGGCAGGGGTGGTGGTGATCGTGGACAGCTTCGGGCACCTGTACCGCGAGCAGGTTGATGCCCTGTACCGCAAATACGCCAAGGCGGTAGAGGGCTCAGGCAAGGAAGTGGGCCTGCACATGCACAACAACCTGCAACTGGCGTTTGCCAACACGGTGGAGGGGATCATCCTGGGGGCCAACCGCGTGGATGCCTCGGCCTATGGGCTGGGCCGCGGGGCCGGGAACTGCCCGATGGAACTGCTGCTGGGCTTTTTGCGCAATCCGAAGTTCAAGCTGCGGCCGGTGCTGAAACTGATCCAGGAGCACCTGCTGCCGCTGCGCGAAAAGATGGAGTGGGGGCCGCTGGTGCCCTACAACCTGACGGGGCAGATGAACCTGCACCCGCGCTCGGCCATGGAATGGCGGGATGGCCCCCGGAAGGACGATTTCACGGCCTTCTTCGATAAGATCGTGGCGGATGTGTGAGCATAGAAGATGGAAGAAGAAGTTAACGAAGCGGGATGACGTTGCTTGGCGCCCGCTGGTTTCACGGAAAAGGGCTCGCCGATGAGCAATTTTCGCAATGACATTCCGGCATACGCCTATATCAACGCTCAGGTAATCCAAGACGCAATCAAGGACCGAGATCTTGCACGCAGTCTGGCTAAATGGTCCCGCCACTATCAGATCCCGGACTGGAACCTTGTAAATCCAGGCTACGTCGCGTCCCTGCTTTACTGCTTGGCTCTTCGGCAGAATCTGTGGGTGAATTGTGAGGCTTGAGAGAAGAGCGCTCCACGGCCGCGGGGCCGCCCCGCGGAAGGGCTGGGGCCTGAAGATAAAGAGCATCGCTGGGTCTTCGTATAGGTTGATAGTTGCTTGGACAACCAACCGTACGGAGAGAACCAGCGATGCTGCTGAAGACTTTGCTCAATCGGGTGCATCCCGTCAAGGGCTTCGTGTACGCGAAGGACGATCTGATCCCCGACCCCGCCCAGCCCAACGGCTGTCGGATCGAGGCCCATCTGCGGCCGCGCAAGGGTTCCCAGGGGATCTGCTCAGGCTGCGGCCAAGGTGGGCCGACCTACGACACGCAGCCACAGCGGCGTTTCGACTTCGTGCCGCTGTGGGGCATCGCGGTGGTGCTGGTGTACGGCCTGCGACGGATTGACTGCCAGCGGTGCGGGGTGAAGGTCGAGGCGGTGCCCTGGGCGGCCCCCGGCAGCAAGAGCCCCTGACGGTGTTCCTGGCCCGCTGGGCCCGGCGGCTGTCGTGGAAGGAAGTGGCCGACACGTTCTGGGTGAGTTGGGAAGCGGTGTACGGGGCGGTGCAGCAGGTGGTGGCATACGGCCTGAAGCACCGGGACCTGACGGGCATCGGAGCCATCGGGGTGGACGAAGTGGCCTACGCCAAGGGGCACCGCTACACGACCCTGGTATACCAGCTTGATGAAGGCCGGCGGCGGCTCTTGTACATCAGCGAGGGGCGCAGCGCCAAGAGCCTGCTGCGCTTCTTCCGGATGCTCAAGAAGGCGGGCCAGCAGACCGGCCTGGACCTGATCGGGGGCATCGGTTT
>JAJXSS010000432.1 GCA_021784455.1 Planctomycetota bacterium | reverse complement strand
CCCCAGCCCGGCCAGTGGGCGGCGCCGCAGTCGGCCCGCATCCAAGTCATCCACGGGGTGCGGCCGGCCCGGGCCCTGCCCCCGATGCAGTTGGAGCGGGGCAATGCGGTGCTGCCGCCGGCCGCGGTGGACGAGCGGGCGCTGGAGCCGATCGCGGTACGGCTGACGGATTTTCTGACGCGGCGCCAGCGGCCCGATGGCACCATGGCGGGCACCTACCTGGCCAGCGCCGACCGCTACGATCCGGTGACGGCCAGCGATGCGGATCTGGCCCTGGCGGCCCTGGCCCTGGAGCGGCGGGCCAATCTCTTGAGCGCCAATGCCCCCGGGCACAAGCAACTGGGGCAGTGCCGGGCCGATGTGCGCAAGGCGATGGATGCCTTGCTGGGGGTGGGGGCCCATCACCCCGCGCCCGATCTGTCGCCGGCGGCGTCGGCCCTGGTGGTCATGACGCTGGTGGAAGCACCCGACCTGGCCCAATTCAAGACCCAGCGTGATGCCCTGGTACAGAAGCTGCTGGCTTTGCGCGAGCCGCAGGGAGGTTTCCGCACGACCTTCACGCTGCCGGCCAAGGGGGCCAAGCTGGCCCTGGCCAATATTCCCACCCAGTGCCTGATCCTGGCCGCCCTGGCCCAGGCCTACGAACAGACGCGGGACAGCCGCATCAAGGAGGTGCTGGAACCGGCCCTGGATGCCCTGTGGCAGGACCACCCCCCTAATCAACTGGTGATCGGGCTGCCCTGGCTGGCCATGGCTCAGATGCGTCTGGCGGCGCTGGAGCGGGCCGACGGGGTGGACGCGGCGCGGCAGAAGGAGCTGGCCCGGCGCGATGAGATCCTGATGGCCATGGCCCAGGCTCTGCGGGGCAAGATCGTCGAGAGCCCGCCGGATTTCGGTCCGGCGGATGTGGTGGGGGGCATGGATTTCACGCGTCTGGGGCCCGATGCCCCGCCCAACCCGGACTGGCGCACGGCCCAGTTCCTGGTTTTTCTGTCGCGGATGCTGCAGGAACCCCAGGTTAACCAGGGCCGCGATCGCTATCAGTGGCTGCTGGATTGCGGCTTAGGGGCGCGGTTCATCCAGCAGCTCATGTTCGACCAGGTCAACGGCTTCTACCTGCGCAGCGCCAGTGATGCGATGGGAGGCGTGCGTCTGTCGATGTGGGACAACCGCACGGCCATCGGGCCCTCGGCCATGGCGCTTTTGGCTATCGACGAACTGCAGTCCAGCCTGGTGATGCTGGGCGGAAAGTAGGGCGCGCGGCGGCCCGGCGCAAGGACGGGATGCGCAGGGCGTGCGTTGGCGCCCCTGGGGGGGGGGAGGCGGGAAGAAAAGGCGTGCCCCGGTACGCCCTGCGGAACGAGGATTAGTCATGATGACAACCCCGGACATTCATGGTCACGAAATACTGCGGCTGGTGCTGGCCGCACCCCAGGGCCTGGCCCGCGCGGAACTGGTGGGCCAGGCGCAGCAGCGTTTCGGGGCGGCCGCCCGCTATCGCACCTGCTCCACGCAGGGCATGACGCTGGAAGAACTGCTGGCCTTCCTGCTCAGCCGCGGCAAGTTGGTGGAACG
Organism: Planctomycetota bacterium; assembly: GCA_021784455.1. Classification (GTDB taxonomy): domain Bacteria; phylum Planctomycetota; class Phycisphaerae; order Phycisphaerales; family Phycisphaeraceae; genus JAJXSS01. The sequence continues at coordinate 2,222 of JAJXSS010000432.1, read as the reverse complement.
CGAAAGCAGGCTCGTCGCCGACGCCGGCCAGATGTGTGCCGATGCATAGGGGGCCCGAGGGCACGTTTGTGCTTTTCACCCTTGCTTCCCATTCCTCCGTGCCTGGTCCGCAGTGCTCCAGGAGGCGTGCCAAAGCACGCCCTACACCGCCGCCGTTTCCTGCTTGCCCACCCCGGTGACGTTCTTGAGGGCGGCGCCCGAGAGCTTCTTGCCCACTTCCCAGATGGGGCCGGGGAACTTGTGGCAGTTGGCCACCACGGCGTCGAAGGCCCGGGCGACCTCCTCCACATCGCTGGCATTCAGCACCAGCGGCGGGATGAGCTTGATGATGTCCATGTGATGCCCGGCCACCTGGGCCAGGACGTGCTGATCAGTCAAGAGCGGAATGAGGATGGCCTGGGGGAACAGGCTGGGATCCAGCTTGTGCAGCATGGTCCAGCCCATCTTGAGCATCATGCCGCGCGGGGGCTGGAATTCGACGGCAATCATCAGGCCTTTGCCGCGCACTTCCTTGACCATCTCATACTGGCCCACCATCTGCCCCAGTCTCTGCTTGAGCAGTTCGCCCATGGAGGCCGAGTTTTCGACGATCTTCTCCTCCTGCAGCACGTGCAGCGTGGCCAGGCCCGCGGCCATGGCCAGGTCGTTCTGGCCGAAGGTGGTCGAGTGCTTCACACTGTGGTTCATGTCGCTGAAGCACTTGTTGTGAATCCAGCGCTTGGACAGCACCGCCCCCACCGGCACATAGCCTCCGGAAAGGCCTTTGGCGGTCACCAGGATGTCTGGTTGGGCCCCCCAGTGTTCGCAGGCGAACATCTTGCCGGTGCGGCCGTAGGCGGTCTGCACCTCATCGGCGATGAAGAGGGTGCCGTACTTGCGGCACAGTTCCTCGACGCCCTTGAGGTAGCCATCGGCGGCGATGAACACGCCCTTGCCCTGGATGGGTTCGACGATGAAGCCGGCCACATCCCTGGCCGCCAGTTCGCGTTCGAGGGCGGCCAGGTCGTTGAAGGGGATCTGGGTGGCCGGGCCCATCAGGGCGCCGAAGCCCTCGCGGAACTCGGCGTTGCCGTTGACCGACAGGGCGCCCAGGGTCAGGCCGTGAAAGCCGTGGGCACAGTAAACGATACGCGGGCGGTCGGTGGCGATGCGGGCGTACTTGAGGGCGGTTTCCACACCCTCGGCCCCGGAGTTGGTGAAGAAAACCGTGTCCAGTTCCCCGGGCGCAAGGGCCACAAGCTGCTGGGCCAGCAGGCCCGAGAGGCGATAGGGGCCCATCTTGATCAGGTTGGGCAGGTCCAGATCCATGGCCTGCTTGAGGGCGGCCCGGACGGTGGGGTGATTGCGGCCGACGCAGAAGACGGCGTAGCCGCCCAGGCAGTCGATGTAGCGCTGCCCGCGGTTGTCCCAGAGGTAGGCCCCCTGGCCCTTTTCGTAGAGGATGTCGAAGCCGATGGTGCGCAGCACGCGGGCGAAGGCCGGGTTGATGTGCTCCTCGATAAGGTCAAGCTGTTGCCCGGCATGGGCATCCATTAACGCCTTGAGATCGAACATAGCGGGCCTTTCGCGGCAGATCGGCCGCCGGAGGCCGGCCGAATTACGCATTATACAGCGCCCCGTGGCGCAAGCGCCTCTGCCGGCGGGTTCTCGCCGGCCTCAGCAGCGCCGTTGCCTTCGCCGCCAGCCCCTTCCTGCTAAACTGGATTGATCATGATCGAACTGGGCGTCAATATCGACCACGTGGCCACGCTGCGCCAGGCCCGCCGGACCTACGCGCCCGACCCTTCGTGGGCGGCCGTGGAAGCGCAACTGGGCGGGGCGGACCTGATTACCCTGCACTTGCGTGAAGACCGTCGGCACGTGCAGGATCACGACTTGCAGCGGGTCAAGGCCGCGTGCCAGATCCGCCTCAACATGGAGATGGCCGCCACCGACGAGATGGTGGGGATTGCCCTGGCGCTCAAGCCGCACCAGTGCACGCTGGTGCCCGAGGGCCGGATGGAAGTGACCACGGAAGGGGGGCTGAACGTGGCGGGCCAGCAGGGGCGGCTCAAAGAGGTCGTGGCGCGTCTGAAGGCCGGCGGCATCCGGGCCAGCGCCTTCATCGACGCCGATGCCCGCCAGGTCGAGGCGGCGGCGGCCTGCGGTTTTGCCCTGTGCGAGGTGCACACCGGGCCCTACGCCCACGCCCACTACGCGGCCCGAGGCGATGCGGCCGATGC
>JAJXSS010000431.1 GCA_021784455.1 Planctomycetota bacterium | reverse complement strand
GCCGGGGCGGCGGCATCGATGTGCAGGCGGTAGTGCAGCACGACACTGTCCTTTTCCACCGATGCAGCGCATTCCACCTTGTTCAGCACAATCTCCTTGGCCACCGGCGGATACTTCTGCATCGGTGCCGATGCCTGGCAGCCCTGCAGCAGGATCGCCCCGCCCAGGACCAGCAGCACCATCCCGGCCACGGCGCCCCCGGCAACCGCCCCGCCCGAGGCTGCGGGTGGCTCGGCCGCCTTGGCATCGGGCACCGGCCCCGGTTGGACCTGCCCAGGATCTGCCGGACCGGACCCCGGGCCCCCATCCGGGCCATCCTGCGGCCCTTCGGGTGGCTCTTGCGGAGGGCCTTCCGGGGGCCAGGCACTTGCCCCGCCGCCTTCCAGGGAAGGGCGCGGGTACCGGGCTTCGCCCACGATGGCCCGGGCCAGACCCCAGACCGCCAGAAACAGCAGCACCAGCGGCAGCCCCCAGGTCAGCGTGTGGCCCAGCAGCACCGCCGCCAGGGGGAATTGGGCCGCCGTGAACGCCCCGGCCGCCAGCACCATGGCCAGCGGTAGCACCCACCACCCGCGCCGCCGCAGCGCAACCGCACCCGCCAGCCCCAGCAGGGCCAGCAGGGGCGCCCCAACCACACCGCCGAAAGTCGCGTAGCGGCGCCAGGCCGGCACCAGATCCATGGACACCTTCAGCGGCTCCTGGCCGATCAGGTTCACGGCCGACTGGTAGGTCACCTGGGTTAACTCGTTGGCCGTGTAAGCCCGGGCGATCCGGTCCAGGTGTCCCGCCGCCAGCGCCCCGGCCCATAGCAGCAGCACCATCACCGCCACCACGGCCGCCGCGGCCAGCAGACGCACGCGTATCAGGCCAGCGACCGCGATCCCGGCCGCCAGCACCAGCATCGCCGTCCAGGGCTGCCACGTGTCGAACCAGTTATCCAGCCCCCGGCGCCAGGCCCCGCCCACCTCATCCAGCGCCCCGGCCAGGGTGCCCCCCACCCGCGGCCGTGCCTGGGGCACCAGCGGCCCCGTTTCCGAGGCCGCAAACAGCGACCAGTCCTGTGGCACGGCTACGGTCCAGCGGATGAACGTCGATTCGGTAGCGCTCTGCAGCGCCGCCATGCTCAGTTCCGCCCGGCGTCCCGGATGCTTAAGCCCGTATTCCACCTCGATCGTGATGGGCTCGTTGGGATTGCGGTTACGCTCCAGGGGGATGAGAAGCTGGTTCTTCTGCTTGTCGAAAGAGGTGGGGATGCGCCGCGTGGAGCCGTCGGCGTTCACCAGCCGCGTCTGCCAGACATTGGCTCCTGAGGGGGCCATCAGCGTCAGGAACTGGTCGGAGGCGTTCTTGATTTTGTAGCGGATGGTCGTCACCGATTCAGCCCCGGCCCGAAGCGGCGTGATCTGCGTGCGGATGTCCATCAGTTCGATCACCACCGACAAGAGCGGCACGCGCGCATAGGCGAAGGTATCCAGGGCCACGGCGTGGGTGGCGCCCAGATACTTCCAGGTCTTGAGCAGCGGGGCATTGACCAGCAGGCGATAGTTGGCCGGGACCTCGTCGCGCTCGATCTCAATCAGCCCGGGAGCCAGGGCTTGGGCCACCGCCAGCCGGGTGTTGACGTTGCCGGCCACAGCCAGGTAGCCCGTCTGGGTCGTGATGCCCTCGACCGCCACCGCGCCCACCACCACCCGGTTGGGTGCCTTGGCCCCCGGAGCGGACGTGGTTCCCGCCGAACCTTCGGTCGCCCCCCCCGCCACCGCCCGCAGACCCCCATTCTCAATCCGCTTCTGCCGGTCCGCTTCGTACCGCTGCGTGTAGGTGACACCCAGGTTGTAATCCCCGATCACCTTGCGCTGCAGCTTGACTGTCCAGCGGGTGGGATCTTGGGGGTCCTGGGTCCAGCGGCGCACATCCCGGCCTACAAACTCGATGTTCTGAGCCGTCTGGTTCACGCGGAACACCAGTTCGTCCACCGGTGAGCCGGCAATGAAATAGTTCACCGCCGCGCTGCCGTAGGCCACTCCGTCACCCAGGGATAGAAGCTCAAACACCTCCGCCCGGATATCACTGGCCCGCTTGTCGGGCTTGAGTATCAGCTTCCACATCGCGTCGCGGAAGCGGTAAACGAACTGGGCATTGGGCACCTTCATGGGAATGGAGGCGACATGCACCTCGCGCAGGCCCGTTACCTGGGGATTCGGCAGGAGCACACCTTCCTCGCACGCCACCGCCAGATATCCGCGCTGGGCCTTGGCCCCCTGAACCTGCAGGGCGGTCAGCGTCTCAACCTGCCCCAGCGGACCTTTGCCCAGTTCCAGACGCAGATTGATCAGCGTCCGGCCCAGCACCGGCTGCTTGAAGTGCACTTCCACCTTCTGCCCCGCTGACCCGGCGGGCCCCGCTTCCGGACTCACCAGGTAATCCGCCACATCCTCACCCGTCACCGTGGAAACCAGGTAACCCCCCGGCACCCGCAGCGTCAGCCCACGCACCGGGGCATCGCGAACCTCCACCTCCACCGCCCCCGTCACGATCAGGTCGTCCTCGCGAATGCCCAGCACCAGACGATGCTCGGCCTCCAGCGCCGGCACGATGTCCTCCAGAGCGATGTGCATCTGGTACGGCCCGGCCGCAAAGGCGTAAAAGAACACCTTGCCCCCGATTCCGCCCCCGGAAGGGCGGCCACGCGCGGGTGTTCCCAGGCCGGGGATCGGCCGCGGACTCCTGGGGTCCATCACCACCCGCGGAAACGCCCCGCCATCCACCTGCGTCAGTCCGGAACTGCTCTTGACCAGAATCTGAACCGCGCTGTCCGTCCCGAGGGCCAGGTGGCCGCTGGTGCGGATGCCGCCTTCCGTCGGCACCACCGGCACATCGATTTCGGCCGGGAGTTTCGGTAGAGCCATTTCGCCCACGATCTGCACCGCGTAAAGCGAAGTCTGCGGCCGATTCAGCGCCACGATCAGCCGGCGATGTGTGTCGCGCCGCAGTACCGGCCTGGGGGAGGGCGAGGCTCCCGCCGAGCCGGACGGACGGGTGGAGGACGGCTCGGTCGAGGCCCCGCCCTCCCCCATGCGGGGCTGGGTCGTAGCGCTATCCTCGATCCGCCAGTCGCGGATAAACGGCCCGCGCACCTGCGTCACCGACAGGCCCGCAGGCAGCGCGAAGGTCAGTTCCTCCATCTTGCCCTGGGCAATCTCACACAGATACAGTGAATCCAGCACCAGCACCCCGGCCCGCACATTGGCGATCGTGTTGGCCGTGGTGGTGAACACCAGTTTGCCCGCCAGGTCCGGCAGTTGCGGCTTCCAACGCACGATAAAGGGCTTTCCCGGGCCCATCACCGCCGTGATGACCAGCTTGCCTTCCTTCATCTGCCGCGCCAGGCGCATGGCCTGGGGGAAGACCACCTCCAGGTCGGTCCGGTCGCAGGTCACTTCCAGTTGCCGCACCCAGGAATCGGGCACCGTGAACCCCGCTTCGCGCCAGGCTCCCTTCTCGATCACGCTGGGCCGGGCGGCCAGTTGCACCTCGACGTGACGCGATCCGGCATCGGGAAAACTCAGCACGTAGCGCTTGGCCTCACGGTCGTACTTGAGACCCGCCCCCTGCCCTGGCGCCACCAGACGGTCCAGCACCAGGTCCCCCGCAGCCAGGGCCACTTCCTGCCGGGTGGTGAACGTCTGCACATCAAAGCTCATGGTGAAGCTGATGTTGGCCCCGTCGATGGTCCCCCGGATGGCCAGCCCCGTCACCTTGGGCTCCAACACCCTGACCTCCTGGCCCCAGCCGCTTGCCC
>JAJXSS010000029.1 GCA_021784455.1 Planctomycetota bacterium | reverse complement strand
CACCGGTTACATCTTTGCCCAGGGCGACTTCATTACCCCGGCGGATCCGCTTTACAAGACCTACTACGGTGATACGCCCTGCCCGTGGGGCGACCGGGTCTACCGCCCGCCCTTCCCCAAGATCTATCCCAAGGATTTCTTTCAACTGGCGAACAACGTTGGCGCCGCCAATGTGTTCGTTTTGAGCATTCTGGACCAGTCCCTCGGTGCTCTGGAAGCGGAAGTGCGCAACGCCAGGAGCCATTCGGACGGGCCGCTCTTCCTGGAAATGGGCAATGAGTACTACGACATCAAGTTCCAGAAAGCCTTTCCCACGGTGGATGCCTACATCACCAAGTGTCAGGCCGTCTACCGCATGATCAAGTCCATCGATCCCAAAATCCAGGTGGGCATTGTGGGGGTGCCCATCCCGTTCGAAAAGCGGGTGAGGGCCAACCCCAACAATTTCGTGGGGGACACGGCGTTTGCACGGACCCTGTCCCAGGGGCAGCGGATCTACGGCTGGAATGATGCTCTGGCCCGCCATCCGGATTGTTACGATGCGGTCATCCTGCACAGCTACTTCGTCACGCCCACCTCGGATGGCATCACGCAGCGGCAACTGATGCGGGCCCAGTTCGTGTTCGCCCAGGAGGAGTACCAGGGGTGGCTGGAGGCGGCGCAGAAGTTCCCCGGCAAGCAGATCTGGGTCACCGAGCTGGGGAGCTTCCCCAATATCCTGGGCGAGCCCGATGCGGCGGAAAAGGCCCGGATGACTTGGAGCAAGACCCCCGGCTATGCCATCGGACTGATGGAACGGATCATGAACATGATGCAAAGCGGTGTGATCAACCTCGAAGAATCGGTGGGCATGAACGACCGCCAGGGCTTCGGACTGTATCAACCGCGCAGGGCGATCGCGGCCCTCAACCTGTTTGACCTCAAGGACCTGTCCGACATCATCAAACTGCCCAACTTTTACGCGGTTCAAGAACTGGGAGAGGTGTTGAACCAGGATCCCGTGTTCTACAAGATCGATCTGGCCCAGGGCCGGGTGCGCCAGGAGGCGCAGGTCTTTGCCAAGGGCCCGCACGAGCCCCGCTATGCGATGGCCGATGCCCATGCCTGGGGTTTTGGCAATGAGCAGGGGCTCAAGAGTCTTGCGATCCTCAACCGGACCGATGCCCCCATGAGGATTACACTGGAGGGATATGATCTCAAGCCGGTGTGGGTGTATGGTGGACGCCAGGAGATCTTCCCCAAGTTCCTGACCAACCCGATCGCCAGCGGGTTATGGACGGATGCCCCGGACATTATCCCCGTGCCGTCCCACCCGGAGGAAGCGCCGGCCCGGCAGATCGAAGTGCCGGCATTTTCCATCACCGTATGCGAAGTCAGCATCCATCACTGATGGGGATCAAAGGACCCATGCCAGCAACCACAAAGGCCCGTGACCAGGCGCCGGCGGGCGCGGATGCGAACACCCGGATGGCCCGCCCCCAGCCGCCCTTTGGCTTGGGCGCCCGGCTCTGGTGGCCCACGGACGATCCGGCCCGGCCGGACAGTTGGGCTCTCTTTCGCGCCCAGGCCGTGTTCGCCACGGTGCCCGCGCAAGCGTCCCTGCGTATTTATGCCCAGGATGCCTACCACCTGTGGATCAACGGAATCTGGGTCAACAGCGGCCCCTGTTCCAGCGCTCCACCGGTGATCTACTGGGACCACTGGGATGTCACTCGCTTCCTCCAGCCCGGGGTCAACTGGATCGCGGTCAAGGTGCACCATCTGGGCTTGGGGCGGGTCGAGTCCCGTGGCGGTGGCCTGTGCTGCGCGCTGGGGGTCGATACTGAGGAGACCCCGCGCACCCTCCTCGACCGCAAAGAGCAGTGGCAGTGCCGAATGGCGCGGGCCCATGAGACGCCTTCCATCCGGAATGTGGGCGGCACCGGCTATGCCGAACGTTATCGGCTGAAAGCCGATGAGGACGGGTGGCAGCAGTCGGCCGTGCCCGGGGAAGGCTGGCACACCCCCCGGGAGAGTGTCCGCATCCAGGACGAGTGGTGGAGACCGCGGCCCATCCCCGCCCTGGTGACCCGCCGGCGCGAGCCGCATCAGGTGCAGCGGCAGGAGCACTCGCTGCTGGTGGATTTTGGCGAGATGGTCAGCGGCCGGCCGGAAATCCGCGGCTCCTTCCCGGCGGCCGGCAGCCTGAAGGTGGCCTACATCGAGGCCCTGGGCTCGGGCTGGGCGGCCACGGGAGGAGAGGAGGCCATGTACGCCGACGAGGTCACGGGCCCCGCCGGCCCGTTCGTGTGGCAGTCGTTTGATGTACGCACCTTCCGTTACCTGCGCCTCACGGGGCCGGCGGCCGTCGAGCACGTGGCGTTGACCAGCGTTGCCTACCCCTTGCGTGGCCTGGGCGCGTTTAGCTGTTCGGATACGCAGTTGAACCGCCTGTGGGAGATCAGTGACCGCACCCTCCGCCTGTGCATCAGCGATGTGTACCTGGATTGCCCCCACCGCGACCGGGCCCAATGGATGGACTCCTTCGTATCCGCCCGCATCGCCCTGGGGCTTTACGGTGTCCAGGCCCTGACCACCAAGTGCCTCATCCAGCACGGCCTGTGTTCCATGCGCGGCCGGCGCATGCTTTCGCCCAGCATCAACGGGGAAGTCTGGCTGCCCGACTATGCCTTCGTGCAGGTGATGTTTGCCTTGTGGTATTTCCACAGCAGCGGTGACCATCAGACCCTGCGCGAGCTGCTGCCGGGAATCGAGACCATCATCGGGGCCGCGCGGGCCGAGGCCGGTGCTGATGGCCTCCTGGGCGACATCGTTGAGCCGGATAGCCTGCTCTACCTGGACAATACTTTCGAGCTGAACAAGCAGGGGCGTTCCGCCGGGCTCAACGCCCTCTACCTCGGCGCCCTGCGGGCGGGGGCGGAGATCGCCCACCACCTGGGCGAGCCGGCCCTGGAATCGCAGTGGCACGCCCAGGCCGGGCACCTGCAGCAAGCGATCCGCGCCTTCGCCCACCCGAAGTATCCGGGGTGTTACGTCGATGCCCTGCCCGATGTGCGCAAGCGGTATCTCAACCTCAACTTCTCCTGCGAACTGGGCCGCTGGTACGGTTCGGGGGCCGTGGCCAGAACCTTCCTCTATTCCGCCGCGGGCGGCCCCCTGCACATGGACTGCGCGGTCTACGCTGGCCTGAGGGTGCGCTTTGCCGGGAAAACCATCGACCTGCCCGGGAATCCCCAGTGGTCCCAGCAGCCGATCTACACGCCCGCCCGCGTGACGCTGGACCTCAAGCCGGGATGGAACGAGGTCGAGTTTGCCGTCCAGGCCAACCCTTTGAACTGGGATCTCTATCTGGGGCTTGCCGATGGGAGTCTGCCCTCGGTTTCCGCCAGTCGCTCCGCCCAGGACCCCGATAGCTTCCTCCTTCGCGCGATCGACTGGGACAGCGGTGCCCCGGATGGGGCCGAGCAACGGGCCCGCGCCCGCCTGTGGACAACCCCCGAACTCTCCCAGGCGACGCACGGCTACCTGGGCTACTGCCACCCCGACGTGGATCCGGGCCGGCCGGGGGATGCCGGAATTCCGGGGGCGCCCTTGCTGTCGGTCGAAAAGTACGTTCGGGCCTATGCCAGCGTGCGCGTGCCCTTTTTCTGCCGCGCGACATCGGATTCCACCGAGTTGGAGAACTGGGTTCTTCCTTGTAATACCCCCTGGACCGCCTTTTTCCTTCTGGCGGCCCTGTTTCGGCATTCTCACGGCCGCGAGGCCCTGGCCTGGATGCGCCGGGCCTGGGGCAGCATGCTGCAGCACGACGCCACGACCTGCTGGGAGGAATGGGCGGATCGCTCCAGTCTCTGCCACGCCTGGGGAGCCGCCCCCGCCTACTTCTTCCAGCATGAGATCCTGGGGGTGAAACACGAGTGGCTCTGGCAGGGTGTACTGGTGGTTCGGCCAAACCTGTTCGATTTGGAGTGGGCCCAGGGCCACGTGGCGATCGGGGGTGATACCCAGGCCAACATCGGGGTGTGCCTGCGGCGCACCGGGGCCGGCACTCAGGTGGACATCGACCCGCCGCCCGGGCTGCGCGTGCGGCTGGATCTCTCCTGTTTGACCAATCCCCAGGTCGGACGCGGGGCCGAACTGGAGCGATTGGCCGACGGTGAACTGGCGGCCATTTTCGATTGCTGATTTCCATCCCGCCGGCACCAGGGCGCTGGGCGGGAGCCGGATGCATGATGCGGTCATGACCCGGAACCACTGACCCGCTGGGGCGTTTAATCCTTCAGGTCCATCCGGGCCGCCACCAGCGAGTCGGGACCCTAGCGCCGGGGCCGACATGACCTCCCGGCATGGGTACCACTGGTGGCCGGCCCTCCGGTGCGCACACGCGGCGACCCAGGAACCCATTCCCGCCCCGTTCCATAGCGGGAGCAAGGCCAATGATGAAGATATCCAATCGCTTCCTGGTGTCCGCCATTGCCCTGATCCTGCCGGCCGCCGGTGCCTGGGGGCAAGAACGGGTGCCGGCCAATCCCCGCGTCCGCGGCCCGGGGCGGGCCGCCGTCAGCCCCGCGGCCCCCGCCACGCCTCTTCCAGCGGCCAGCCACGGAATCGCGCCCGGCCCGCGGCCAGCGGAACCGATGGCCGCCACCCCGGCCACGGCCCCGGCCGAGGACCGCGGGAATATCGTCGGCAAAACCTTGGATTCCAGCCGGGCGGTCCTGGGCGGCGCCAGCATCCGCTTCGTCGCAGCGGCACCCGGCCCCGGCGGCCGCACCATCATGCAGGTCACCAGTGACCCCAAAGGCGCCTTCAAAGTTGAGAACCTCCCCGCGGGCCACTACCTCCTTTCGGCCTGGAAGTTTCGAGGCCAGTTGTCTCCCCTGGTCTGCACCCGAGAGGTCGACGTGAGGGCCGGTAAGACGACGGATCTGGGGGGCCTGGTCCTCATGCCCCAGGCCTCCAGAGTAAGGCCGTGAAGGCCTTTCGTAAGACAGGTCGTCGCCCGTGGCCTGGGCGCCAGTCTTGGAGTCCGCCTCATCCAAGTCACGCGTGCGCCGTGCAAAGACGCTGATCTCCCGTAGGTGCAAGTCCCGTGTGGAAACTGGATCGCTTCCCCCGGTGGCAATCGGAGCGGTCGTGGAGGTTACGAAACTGCCGAAGTCTCTGCTGCAGGTTGAATCGTAGCGTGAATTGGTTGTGAAGGCCGGCTCCTTGCCCAGGATCTCGGTACCGGGGCCGCTTACCGCTGCGCCGGTGCTCAGAAGCCGTATCCGGCCAGTTCTGGATCCTGGAGATCACAGGGCGGAGCCGGTGGAGCATTTTGATCATCCCTGCACTTACGGATACTGGATCAGCGTGTAGCGTGGCACCCGGCTTGGATCGGCGCCGGTGCTCCAAATGATGACCAGCGGGACGATCGCCCAGAAGATGATGGCCAGCAGTTCGCCCATGACCAGCCCCAGGAATAGCGGCCGGCATTTGCGGTACATGCCGCTGCCGAAAAGCTGGGTGACGGTGGTCTTGCACAGCCATCCGAGGAAGATGCTGAACCAGACCAGGTGCCCGATCGAGGTGCGGATGAACAGAATGCCCACGGGATGGATGGGCCAGGAGGGGAATCGCGAGCAGGCCCACAACAGCGCCATCCCGATCCCGAAACCGGCCAACTGGTTGTGGCGATCGGGGTTCCCAAACCACGACTGCGGTCGGGCGACCGACTCCCAGCGATCGACGACGCTGGCCCCCAATTTGGCGGAGGTGGTGAGGTTGTCGTAGTGGTATCCCATGTTCAGGTGCACAGCCCCGCAAACCACATAGCCGATCACCAGCACCCCCAGCCCGCCCAGCAGGAGCCGCCCCTGATACTTGGACGACGCCTTGCGATCCATGCCCATCGCCAACGTGCTCATGACCGAGGCGCTCACCGCCGTCGTGCGGACGACCAGAACGTAAAGCACTCCCGTGTAAACCAGGATGGTCGGTGACTGCCAGCGCAGCGGGAAGACATTGGTCAGCCCTCCAATGGTGATGACGGTGAGCCACAGGATGGGGATGGCGGTTTCGGCGATGATGCGTGCGATCAAGAGACAGATGAGGGCGCTGCCCGCCGTCGCGGCCAGGCTCCACCACAAGGAGCAACCCGACCAGTTCAGCCAGATCATGATGCCGGCGCAGCCGATCACGAACAGCCAGCCCGCCATCGCATTGCGGAAGGCGTCGGCATCGCTGTGGGCCTGGCCGAACATCGCCCGCCCTACCCGGGCCCAGTGCGCACGTCCCAGCCAGATGACCCACAGGGCGATGGCCAGCAGGATTCCGCACGCCTGGTTGTAGGCCTGGCCGTCGTCGAACCCGGGGATGTACGCACGCCCGTAAGTCTGGTACAGACCGTAACCGAGCACCCAGGCCCAGATCGAGATCGCGTATCGGTTGGGGATGAAATACGCCACGCCCACGATCGAGAAAAAAATAAACTGGGAAGTCAAATTCCACGGCGCGTTGCGCAGGATGCTCTCCGTGAAGTATGGCGCCAGGTTCCACGATAGCGGGATGGATGGTACGGCGCCGGTGAACTCGTTAAGCGCCCGCATGCCGTGAATGGAGAACACTATGCCGGTGGCGATCCAGAACATCCGGCTGCGGAACACCTCCGGCAACACCCGGCCGGTCCTGGTGTCGGAATCGCCGATCAGGGCCTGATAGACGCTCAACAATGGGAAGGAAAGGCGCTCGTTGTACCGCCACTGCGGAAACACCACCCCGCCCAGACCGACCATCATCGCCCAGATCGCCAGGATCAGGAACCCCCATGTCGCCATGGGTTCGATCCAGGCGTGCCACGGAACCGGCGCGCTGGGATCGACGGGATCAAGGAAATTGCTGGAGATCGGCGTGTCATGGGTCTGAATGCTTCCGTCGGGCGCCTTGGCAGGCAGCGGGTCGGGGAATTGCGCTTGGCGGAGATCCGCCTCCGCGGCATAGCGCGAGGTTGCCCCGCCGTTGTTGAAACCGCGGTTGAGCTCCGCCACCACGCGGGGAAACATGCGCATCAGGCCGTTGCTGGGGAGAATCGCAGAAAAGAGCAGCAGGCTGCTGATCAGCGCGAGCTGCCGGCGATTGAGCATCCATCGCCCGCCGACCAGCCGCAGCAGCGGGTTCGCCGCCAGCACCAGCAACAATAGTAATGCCACGACAATCTCGGGCAGGAAGCTGTCCGAGAGGTACGTGTTCTGGATGAGGAAATTGTTGTAAGGAACGGCCACCCAGATGAACACGCTCCCCAGCAATGCGATCAGGATGGCAACGGCGACCCGCAGCGGCGACAGGTTCTCGTTGGCGATCTGATCCGGCATGGAACCTCCTCCAAGCGAGGCCATCATCAGTCCGCTGGGCCCATCGCGGCATTCACCGCTTAGTCGCATTGTGTGCCGGGGGTCACCCCGGACGACCGCCCAGTTTCCCGGCCGGTGGCGGACCTTGCAGGCAAAGGTTCGCTAGGCCCTGGGCCCCGGCATGGGCGGGAAGGAGTCGAGCAGGCTCGGGCCCTGCATCAGGGCTTCAATGGCATCGAGTTCCAGCGGCGCATCTTTGGTCAGCACATCGAAACCGTTCTCGGTGACCACGCCGGTGTCCTCCACGCGCAAGTACAGCCGGTCGGCCTCGATCTTCATCTGCGGGTCCACGGAAAATACCACGCCCGGCCGCAGCGGCACATCCTTGTGCGACAGGCCGTCGTGCACGCTCAGCCCCACGCTGTGCGCCAGGTGGTTCTTGAAGTTGAACATCCACTGCGGCCCGCTGGCGTGAGACGCGCTGGCAAACTCAAATTCGTGCAGCCGGCCGCGCATGATCTCCGCCGCCTCCTCCTCGATCTGGGAGCAGGTCCGTCCCGGGCGGATCGCCGACAGCAGCGTCTTGTGATAAGCGGTGACAAAACCGTACAGGGCCCGCTGGGCGGGGGTGTAGCGGCCACTCACCGGCCACATGCGGGTGATGTCGCTGGTGTAGTTGTGGTAATCGGGGGCACCATCAACCAGCACCAGGTCGCCCGCGTTCAGAGGGGAGCGGTTGGCGTGGTAGTGGCCGTGGAAGGCGTTGCGGCCGCCGCCGACGATCGCGGGATAGCTTTCATCCGTCGCCCCGCCGGCCCTGTAGTGGTAGTGCAACAGTGCGGCGAGCTGATACTCCATAACCCCCGGCCGGGTGGCGCGCATGGCCTCGATCAGGCCGAAGGCCGCAAGCTGGCTGGCCCGCCGGATCAAGGCCACTTCACGCGGCGACTTGTCCATGCGCATTTCGTAGATGATCGGCTGCAGTTCCCGGATCTCCATTTGCGGAAACCTGGCCTTGAGCTTGCTGCAGATGTACGCGCTGCGCCCGGGCTGGTCGGCCCAGGGATCGGCGCAGACCTGCTTCCACGCGTCGTCGATGGAGCGCACGCAGGTGCGGTGGCCCTCACCGTCGCGGATGAAGGTGTACAGCGTCCGAACCCCAGCCAGGTGACGCTCCAGCGCGGCGGGCGGCTCCACGGCGTCCACGCCGGTCGCTTGCAAGGCATACGCAGGATCGTCCGCGCAGAGCATCGGGGCATCACTGTCGTGCACCAGATGCCTGGCCTGGGGCAGGAACAGCGTCGTCCTGCCACTGGGCCCCTCCATGAGCAGGTAGGCGTGCGGAACCTCGACGCCGCAGAGGTAGTAGAAATCATTGAACTGTCGAAACGCCAGCATGCCGTTTGGCGTCGGCGCGCCGGCGATTAGCGCCGTCGCCCCACCGATCGCCGCTCGAACCTTCTGGCGTCGCGAGCGGAACTCTTCCAGGCTGAAGTCGGACTGGCACATGTTTAGCTCTCAATTCCCTGCCAAGTGACGATCGGAACGTAACCGATCTCGAGGCCCTGAGGTGGAGTCACCCGCAGCGCGGGATCGAGTTCGGCCAGCGTGCCCAGCCTTGGCGGAGCCAGGTAGTCGCGATCCGGCGTCCAGTGCCGGTGGATCTTCTCCACGCGTTTCTGCAGATCTTCCCGCTCGTCGTCCGTCAGGTCGGCCTTTAGCAGCGCAGGCTGATCCGCGAATCGGTACCAATGGTAGATTGCCGTGCTCCCGTCGCCAAGATGAGCCATGAACGGACCGGTCACGGGCCCGGGGGTCTTCCAGCAACTGCCCGGAGCCTCGGGCGTGATGTACGGCTCCATCGCAGGACGCTCCCCGGGGGCGAAATCGACCGATGCCAGGCCTGTTTCGGCCGGCACTTTCTCGGCGCGTACCGGCACCCAGCGCGGGCCCGCCTGCTCATCCTTCACCAGCCGGTAGTACTCGGGCAGCGTGCTCAAGGGGCCATCGGAGGTATGGGTTTCCCTGACGACGTCGGGGTTCCACCGGTAGCCGTAGGTGTCCGGGGCAAGCGGGCCGCCCTGAGCGAAAGACTTCCACGCCAGCGGCGTGCGCTGCTCGCGGGGGACCCCGTCTTCGTATATTGCCCAACTCAGCCGGCTCTCGCCGATGATCTTGTGCGCCGCGCAGCCCTCGGGGCGCATCTGGCCCTCCACCGGACGCCCGTTGCCGTTGAGCCACTGGTCCACATCGTTCCACAGCGCGTTTCGGTCGTAAACCCTGGGCTGATGGAGGACAACGGCCTCGCCCTGCAGCCCTCGGGGGAACCGTGTGGGTTCGATCCGGGCGTAGACATTGCCCAGCCGATCTACCCCCTGGACCGCGGGAATGTGCTGGGTCTCCATCTGAATCGGCCGATTGGGAAGCCCCGGCCGGGTGTCCAGGAACAGCCCCGCCAGCTCGGGCTCATCGGCGGTGATGCCTGAAAAGAAGTACGGCGTGAAGAACGCCACGGGGCCCTTGAAGTTGGCGGTATTTAGAAAGAGCGTCCAGCAGTTGCCGCCGGTTGGTACGTTCTTGCCCGCGGTAGTGGCCTTGGGGGGAATGAGCGGCAGGTTGAGGTAGCCGTAACCCCACAACTGGCCGCAGACACCTTGCCTGAGATTGAGCCCATCGGGCGGCCAGAGCACATGCGGGCTCAGTTGCGCGACACCGTAAAGCCCCAGTGGCCGGTCCCAGTCCCGGTTCTTGCCGGCGCCGGGGCCGTTGGCCCACTGCGAGAAGTTCAGGGCTACGCCGCCCATGATGAACTTGGGTGTTGGGGTGGCGAAGCGCGTGTCCCGCCACCACCCCAGGCCGCCCTCAATGTCGCAGTAGAGCTTGCGTCCGGACGGGGGGGCATCGTACTGCGGATGCATCCACGTGCCGAACAGTCCGGTCTGGAAGCGGTTGCCGGGATACGTCGGCACGAGGGGCCAGGCTGCCACGTACATCGAATACCCGCCATTGTAGCGCTCGGGAGCTTGTTCGATCTGAATGCCGAGATATCCGGCGATCTGGCACTCTTTCAAGGCCCCGGGCCGCGGAACGCCTTCATCTGTCATCTTCAAGCTCCTGAGAATCCAGGAAAGATCACTCGGACCTCCGCCGTCGAGCCACATCAACCCCTCTCCCAAGAGGCACTCGGTGCCTGACCATCCGCATCGAGGGTCGCCTGCTGACCCAGCGTGCCCCGCCCCCGCGATGCCCGTCGACCGCCGCCAGCACCCGCCAGCACCCGCCGGCCGCTGGGCAATATGATAACAACAGGCTGCCATGCGACCGCCGAGGTGTTTTGTAGGGTCTGGCCAGGTAGCGAAAGCTCGCGGCTGGCGACTGGGCGGGCAGTCTAAGTGCCCATACTTCGTAGCGATTCATACGGAGCTGTCCCGGTGGGACGGTATGAAGCCCTTGCTATTAGACGCGGGTATTGCCTCGTTTCCGCAGTTGGTTGGCTGGTGATATCAGCTTGCGGGTTTGCAGGAGTCTGAAGGTAGACACATGAGGATGCTTGGGATCGAATTCACGCTTGGGCGGCGGCTTCTTGGGTCCGCGGGGATGCTTCTTGAACTGGCGAAGCTGGACCTTGCCGGCCAGGAAAAGCATCACGGCGGCGAATTCCTCCAGGGACATCTTGCCAAAGACGCCCCAGGGTTGCTCGGGAATAGCGATCATCATGCCGCGGCTGGTGGTTTCCAACTCGGCCGCAATGTAGTAGTCGGAGACCTCTGCTTCGACTTTCTGCACACCATGGGCCCCGCGCAGGGCCACCCGCAGCAGGGCCACGGCGGTGTACAGCACCACCGCTAGGCAGAACCCAAAGAGGGAGGAACGTGCTGGATCCTCCATCGATTCTGACAGCAGTCGGGCCGAAGGTTGGACTGGGAATATGAGTTGTAAGTCCTTACATTATCGTGGCCGGTTCGATGCTCGTCAGCATCGCGTTGGCAGGCGGTAGGCATCGGCGACGTTGACGTGGGGCGGACTCGCCTGCGGGCGAGGGGACTGCTACGTTTTACCGTGCAGACCGGCCGAAGTTTGCTCGGCCATCGATCCCCACCGGGTTACCCGGTTGCTCGACCGATCCGTCCCAAGCCGATCTGTGACATCAAGGACTTCAAACGGCCGGGCGGCTGGCGTGTCGCAGCTCCTTACGAAAACTGCCCTCGCATCGGCCGATCAGTTCGGGCTGCCTCAGGTTGCGGGGGCAACATGAGTGACGAGCCGCCGGTAAGCGGGCTCGTGCAGCCGAGGGATCGGATAAGCAGGAGAGCCCCATGGATCACCTGAAGATGAACCTCGCCAAATGCTTGGTTGCGTGGTGCGTTCTGCTTGGCTTGGCCAGTATGACAAGGGCCGCGGAGCAGACGCCGCCGCAGCTCCCGCCGGCCGGCGCGGTCCAGAACGCCTCGGCCTTCGGCTATCTCACGGTGGCCCATTCGAAGTCACCAGCGTCTTTCAACATGGGCTATTCTGTTTACACCGCGGCCTGGCCGCTGCTTCAGACGTATCCCGGGCACCAGTTCCAGAGTGGACTGTTCGGCACGTGGATGTTCGCCCAGTATGACGGGCCCGCGCCGCAGCATATGTACTCCGACGTCGAGGGCGGGTTGGGCTGGTGGAGGGGCACGCGCTTTCCCACGGTGACCCCCAAATTCGTCATGGGCGGCGTGGGGCCGAACTTTTGCGCCATCGCCAACGGCCCGGGCAGCGGAGCGGGGGCCTGGAGCAATCCACGCGGGTTGTACGGTGTGGCCCAGCTCAGCCCGTGGCTGCTCTTTCCGCCCGACGGGCTCGACATCCGTCAGGGCACCTGCGGGCAACTGGTCGGCTACGGCTATCTCGCCCTGCCGCTCCTGGCCGCCAAGCCCATAACCGACGGTCAACACATCCCCACCGGGGATCACTGCTGGACGCTGTTTCTCAACACCCATAACTTCAAGGGCCCCGTCGCATTCTTTACGCCTTATTTCTGGTCGCACACGACGGTGAAGCAACCGGAACTGGCCGGAAAACTGCTCGACTCGCGCCCGGCCCATCCGAACAAGTCGATGGCCATGGAAACGCAGTACGTGCCCGCCGTCATGGCCCAGAATGCCCGGGGCCAGTGGTACGCGCGGCTGGCCCCCACCTGGTTCCCCATCGATGCGCACGGCGATACGGTGCTGATGCACCGGTCGACGGTGTACAACAAAAACGCCCTCTGGAACGCCATGCAGCGCTGGTTCAGCGGCGGCGCCGTCGCGAGCGGCCTTATCAATCCCGCCGGTGCGGAGGTTCAGCAGTTCACCGGCGGTCGACAGTTCTGGAAGATCCCCCTGCCCCATCAAGCCAGTAAAGATGCTCCCGGCATGGCCTGGAACTCGTTCGCGACCGTGGTTACGCCCGACCCGGACACCTTCGGCTACCGGTGGCACGATCAACTAGTGACCCGCCTCAAGATCGACGGCAGCCCGCTCGTGCGTTTGCCCGAGTATTACCGTTTGACCGCCAAGGCCAGGAACAGGCCGGAGTGGACCGCCATCCCCGCCCAGGAGGTACCGGCCGAAACCAGACTCGCGAGCGTCCATTTCGGCCGACGTTCCGAGCCACCGCCCCAGCCCTACACCACCCCCGATGCCCCGGAGAGTTGCTGGAAAACCCCCGGGCCGGTGGCCGGTCCTTTTAAGGCCCATCTCGGCGACGGCTCGATCGTGACCTATTACTGGTATCGCTTCGCCGACCAGCCCGCCGTGCTTAATGCCGGCCTTTCCACAGAGGAACGCCAAGCCCTCCAGAGGAAGGTCGAGAAGATCCATCGCCTGTGGACCAGGGACCGCGAATATCTCGCCCCGCCGACGGTTGGAACACTCGCCGACCTCGATCCGGCGCTGATCGTTACGCCGCCCAAGGGGCTGCAAGCCGGCTATGTCCCCATTGTGACACGACAGGAAATCGCCCCCCAGGAGAGTTCTCCGCATACGGATCAGCGCTGAAGATTGGTCCCGCCCGCCGTTGGCCATGGCGCGGCCCGGATCCCCCTTCGGGGTGGCCTGCAAAAGCAGAAACGGTATTATTATTGAGTTCGCACCCCTGATGACCACGGCATGCGTTGGCGGCGGTCACCAGCGGCAAGTTGATCGGGTCGCACCCGAGCAGGAAGACACATCATGCTTCGAATGGTGTTTCAGCCGGTGCTGGCGCTGGTCTGCGTGCTGGCCTTTGTATTGCCGGCTCGCGCGGCGGGTTCGCAGGATGAACTGCTTTCGGCGCTGTCCGCGCTGACGGGGGACGTCAGCGGTGGAAAGAAGCTGTCCGAAGCGGACATCGCCAGGCAAATCGACGTGTTGGAAAAAGACAAGGAGAGCTTCGGTCAGTCCGAGGCGGTGATGCGGGCGGCGATCGGTTTTGTCACCGCGCACGATGCCCATTTCCCCTGTCTCTTCAAGACCAAGCGCGTCGAGTGGGGCAAGGATCGGGGACCGGGCCGGCGCTGGGCGGTGTTCCTGTCGATGCAGTACCTGATCGACTACGCCTACACGCCCGCCAACCTCGCCCGCTACCCGGACCTGCTGGGCCGGACCAAGTTTGCCACGGCCGATTATTTCCCCGGTCCGGTCGCAAAGCCCGCTGATCCGAACCAGGAATATTCCGTCGAGGTCTGGGGCAGTTTTCCCCACAAGCCGGCCTATGACATCTGGATGAAGCCCTGGAGTGCCACGGCCCGCATCGCCACGGGCGCCTACCTGGCGCCGGGCACGGTCGTGACCGTCTCGGTCCCGCCGTCCCTGGTGAACAAGGGTTACCAGTTCCGGGTAGGGGCCAATTCGTATAACTTCCAGCGAAAGAAGGTGGTCAACCGGTTGTACCGTGTCTCCCTGCTGTACCCGATTACGTCGACGCAGGTGCAACTGGCCAGCCCGCTGGGCGGGCTGATCGATCTGGAGGTTCCCGTCGGCGCCCAGGCTGGCGCCGTGAAACTCACCTTCAAAAACGTCGTCCGCGCGCCGCTGTTCGTCAACACGCAGACCCACCAGACCACCGACCAGGAGTGGCGGGACGTCGAGGCGAAATACCCGGCTCCCTGGGCTGAGTTCCAGACCAAAGCGTTCTTCCTTCAGGTGCCCCGCAACTGGGTCTACAACCTCAAGGATCCTGCGGGCCTGATGGAGCAGTGGGACAAGGCCGTCACGGCGGTGTGCCATGTCATGGGCTACTCGATCGACGACCTGGGTCGGGTCGCGCTGTATCTGCAGCCGGACACCCAGCTCAAGGCCTCGGTCTTCTCCCCGGGGTATCCGCAGGTCAACGTCGGCGGGGTCTTGCCCGGGGACGACCGATTCAACGGCCTCAACATGACTTCGTACTACCTCCGGGGGCCCGCGCACGTGCCCGACTGGGTGTTCCACGAGTGGGGCCACGCCCTCAACCTGACCAATCCGGCCGGGGAGATGGAAAGCTCCAACAACTTCCTGCATGTCGTGGCGCAGAATCTGGGCCTGGGCATCGACCTGGAACAGGCGTTCAGCAATTCACGCGGCGGGAACAATCCCTTCTGCACGCTCGACAATACCGCCATCCATTGGATGACCAACAAGAACTTCACCGGCGGCGTCATGGCCGTGGCGCAAAAGGCTTACCAGCTCCAGGGCCACGCCAAGTATGTCGACATCGCCCGGCTTTTCGGCTGGGAGACGCTGGCCCGCTTCTACCACATGGTCCAGGTCGAGCGTGCGGAGGATCTCCAGTCCACCGGCAGAGTGGATACCCGCTGGCCCAAGAACGTCAGTGCGGACTACTTCAATCTGCGCCTGTCGGAATCCTCGGGGATCGACATGCGGCCGCTCTTTGCCTTCTGGGGCACGCCCCCCGATTCGATGGTAATCCTCGACACCACCCCCGCGGACCTGCAGGCAAAAATCGCGGCAGCCAAGGCCAACCTGGCGAAAGTCAGGGCCGGGCATGCCGACCCGAACGCAGTTCAGAAGGCCCAGGGCCAGGTCACGCAGGCCCAAGCGGCCCTGGCCCGCTATCCGCAGCACCTGGCCGCGGCCAGACAATACGCCCGGCAGTTCGATCAGTTGATCCAGTCCGGAAAGATCAAACGCTCGGCCAAGATCTACGACCTGCTGGAAAAGTACAAGAGCCTGGTGCCTCCGGACAACGCGGCCTACCGCAAATTCGCTTTGGCGTGGTACACCCACTGGAAGGGGGCCCCCCCGGTCGGCAAGCACATGTTCTGGGCCGAGAAGGACCACGCCGAGTTGTGGAACGAATACCACGCCCAGACCGCCCAGAACCTGCGGGCCTTCGTCCAGCATCTGATCAGCACCTACTTCCCCGACGGCCGCCCCAAGGACATGTGAGGCCGCCCAGCGACCTGTCCACTCCACAGCGCGAGGATCAGGCCTTTCCTGCAACCCCAGCCCCCTGATGGGAAGCAGGCCTTGCCTGCCGAAGGGGGGCGTGAGTCTGAGCACCCTGGGGCCGGCGGAATACCATCTGCCGGCACCGGCCGACCTTCGGCCACTTGGGAGGCCGCTGATCCCTTCGAACAGGTGGCACAGACTCCGGCATAGTCGGCGCCGCAAGTGATACCTAATCCGGCACACCAGTCGCACACAGGTGACGGCCCGACACTGCCATCTTCACCCGCCACAAACACAAAAACCCCTGCCATGGCAGGGGTTTTCGTGTCTTTGCCGGCCGGGGCAGTTTCCTGCCGCGGCGGGGAAAAAGCGGAGAGGGGGGGATTCGAACCCCCGGTGCCATTGCTGGCACACACGATTTCCAGTCGTGCACCTTAAGCCGCTCGGCCACCTCTCCAAAAAAATATAACTATTTAGGTTAATGTAAAGTTGTAATTAAAATCAACCGACTATCGAATAGAGTGTAACGCCAAAATGATAATGTCCTATATAGCCAAAATAGAAATGTCCTATAAGGAGACTGCTAAACTGTCTGATTTAAGGGGAGGACAGGATGGCAGGAAAGGACATAATCATGGTAAGGCAGAAGGATTTAAAGAGGCTGCATGTAATACACAAAGCGATAGAAGGAGAAATAACGCAGGCAGAGGCGGCAAGGATTGCAGGATTAAGCGATAGACAGATAAGGAGGCTCGTAAAGAGGATAAGAGAGGAAGGGGACAGTGGGATAGTTCACAAATCCCGTGGAATGGCTTCAAATAGGAGCAAGCATCAGAAACTCAAAGACAGATTGATAGAGCTATATCGGCAGAGATATAAGGGATTTGGACCGACGCTTGCAGCAGAGAAATTGTCAGAGCAAGAAGGGATAGACATAAGCGACGAGACACTACGGCTGTGGCTCATAGAGGCAGGGCTTTGGCAAAAGAAACGCAAGCATAAGGCTCATCGCCAGTGGCGTCCACGCAAAGAGCATTCTGGACAGATGGTGCAAATGGACGGCTCACACCACAAATGGTTTGAAGACAGGGGCGGTGAAAGTGTCCTTATGGCATATATAGATGATGCAAACGGCAGGGCA
>JAJXSS010000430.1 GCA_021784455.1 Planctomycetota bacterium | reverse complement strand
TCAGGGTGTGACGCTGACCGGCATGAAGGGGTGAGAAGGCGAAGAAGTGGCCAAGCGGCCGGGGGGCAAGGGCCGATGGCAGCGTGCAGAGCAGAAGTGCCAGCAGGGGCTGGTGCCGCGTCCAGCGGTAATCGAAAATCGAAAATCGGAATTCACAATTCGAAAATGCTGCCGCGGTGCTCAGTCCTTGCCGCCCACCAGGGCCCGCACGTAGGGGATTTCCAGCAGGATCAGGGTGACGATGGCGCTGGCGAGGTAGGCCAGGGCCAGACGCAGAGGCGTGCCCACCCAGACGGAGGGGACGGTACTGTAGATGCCGCCGCGATACAGCAGGTCGAGGAAGATGGGGTGGATGAGGTAGATGCCCAGCGTGGCCGTGGCCAGGTGGCGCATGGCCCGGGCAAGGGCTCCGTTGCGGGCGTTGCGGGAGCCGGGGTCATTCCGGGGGGGGATACCGTTCCGGGGGCGGGGCCAGTGGCTGGCGATGATGAGAAAGACGCAGATGGCCATCAGCGGCCGGGTGGGGCTGAGCTGGCTGTAGAAATACATTCCGCCGTGGTCCATGCC
This sequence comes from Planctomycetota bacterium, assembly GCA_021784455.1. GTDB lineage: Bacteria > Planctomycetota > Phycisphaerae > Phycisphaerales > Phycisphaeraceae > JAJXSS01. Next base: position 3,255 of record JAJXSS010000430.1, on the reverse strand, counting down.
CAGCCAGTTGATCATCCAGCGTGCCCCCACGGCCGTCAGGAGGATGCTCAGGAGCAGCCCTGCCCACGCGGCGGCCAGGTGCCAGCCTTTGATCGTGGCGTGACGCAGGCAGTAGCCGGCCAGGTAGAAACCCAGGTACGGCACGAAGCGGTTGAACAGGTTGGCGTCTTCCAGCACATCGATGCCCTTGAAGTACTGGATGCTGGTGCCGATCACCGACAGGCCCAGCACCAGAGCCGTGGCGGACCAGACCTGGCGCACGGGAGCATGGGCCAGGTAGATGCGCAGCATGGGGGTAAACAGGTACAGCCCGGCCACCACGGCCAGGAAGTGCAGGTGAATGCACGTGGTGCCATCCAGTATCAGGCGCAGCACGTCCTTGGCCGCCAGGGTGACGTGGTTGAAGCGTGTTTCCCAGATCAGGAAAAAGACCAGCCAGAAGGCCATCGCCGGAGCCAGGCGCAGCCAACGGCGGTGATAGAACTTTCGGGCGGGCTCGGTCCGATCCGGGTCCAGGAAGATGGCCCCCGAAAGCATGATAAACACCGGTACGGCCCAGCGGCCGGCGGCATCCAGCAGGCTGCAGCACCACCACTGCGGGGCGCTGAGGGTGGCGAACTGGCGGGTGCCATCCTGGGCCACGTGTACCAGGACCACGGCCAGCCCGCCCAGGATGCGCATGACATCCCCGTAGCCAAGAAAACGCGGAGGCCGAACCAGCGTAAGCGATGGCGCGGTCGTGGCGGGAGCCGGTAGTTCCGCGACGCCCGATCCCAGGGGATCCAGAGCCGTGGTCATCGTGTATCTCCCGCGCCTGGCCGGCAGATCCGGTGGCCAAAGGTCGCGCGGTCCATGGAGGTCAGTATCGGCCGGGCCTGCGGCCGCATTCTTACCGGGGCGCTGGACAAGCAGGCCTTGGTCAGGATAACGGGCAGGGATCCTCCACTATTGCGTGGGCGGTCGGCGGTGCCGGGCCCCGGCCTCCGCCGCGCCGACGCTTAGCCGCCGGATCAGCGGGTGCCGAGTTCCGCCGTCAGTTCGCGTTCGGCTTCTTTCCAGTTCTCCACATCGCGTCCGGTGGGGCGGCCACGCCGTTCCCAGATCTCATAGGCCCGTTTGGCAATCTGGCCATGGGAGATCGTCAAAGATGCCTTCGCCGGTGCGGCTTTGGCCACCGGCGCGGGCATGGCGACCGTAGCGGCGACAGGCTTGGGCGGGGTGGAAGCCGGGACCGATACCGGGGTGGCGGGGGGACGGATAAACGCGGTCTTGCTCGCGGAAGATGAGGTCTTGGATACTCTCTTAGCCATGTCGAGACTCCTTTCTCACCGTTTGACGGTGTTCCACCCCCAGGACTGCAAACATCGTACCACAATGTCCAATAAGCTTACAATGCCCGGCTTGAGTTGTGTCAGCTCGGTGTTCAGAGGGCGTTTGGCCCACGTAAATCGCAGATCGGGCGGGATTGGCAGTCCGGGGGTCCGGCCCAATTGGGGGGCGAGCGTCGTCGTCCGTGCCTGAAGATCGCGCGACCTGATCGGCCCCAAGGCACCCCTCCGGAGGGCGAGGCAACCATTCAGGCTCCCTCCTTGAGGGCCGCAAGCACCGCTTGATCGTGCCCATCCACCTTCACCTTGTCCCAGCGCCGGGCTACCTTGCCGTCGGGCGCAATCAGGTATGTCGTACGTACCACCCCCAGGTAGGTTCGGCCGTAGTTGTGCTTTTCCTGCCAGACTCCGTAGCGGGCCAGGACGGCCTTGTCAGGGTCGCTCAAGAGAGGGAAAGGCAGGCGGTATTTACCGGCAAACCGCTGGTGGGAAACGGTTGAATCCGGGCTCAGGCCCAGCACCACCGCTCCGTGCCGGGTCATTTCGGCCGAGCGGTCCCTGAAACTGCACGCCTCGCGGGTGCAGCCGGGGGTGTCATCCTTGGGGTAGAAATACAGCACCACCCACTGGCCGCGGTACTGCTTGAGCTGGTGCACTTGGCCGCTCTGATCCGGCAGGGAGAAGTCCGGAGCGGCCTGGCCCGGCTCAATCAAGGCCGAAGGCTCCGGGGCAGCGTTTTTGGGTTGGGCGGGGCTCTTGCGAGGGGTGGTCTTGGCCATGGCATACTCCTTGAAAGTGCAGATTCTGCACGCCGCCATTTTAGGCCCGGGAACGACGCCGGGCTTGGGCCGGGTATTTGAGGCTTTTCAAGGGCCGTGCGGGTTCTGGATCATCGCCATCGGCACAAAGGCCGCGTGAGCCTCTACAATGGAAGCGAAGTCGGGCCAGATGGGGTCTCGCCGGGAAAACGGCACATGTTGGCAGATCTGTTGTGGATGAACGCGATGTGGGCCTGGGGCGCCCTGGCGGCTGTGGGTCTGCCCATCCTGGCCCATCTGCTGAGCCGGTTGACCGGGCGAACCATCACCTTCCCCACCATTCGCTTCCTGCAGCAGGCGGCCGATGAAGGCCGGCGGCGCACGCGTCTGCGCGACTGGCTGCTGCTGCTTTTGCGCTGTCTGGCCCTGGGGCTGGTGGTGGCGGCATTTGCCCGGCCGGTATGGCGGGTGCGCGGGCCTGCGGATGTGGGGCAGGGGGTGGACCGCATTCTGATCGTGGATCGGTCGGCCTCGATGTCGCGGGCCCAGGATGGGGCCAGCCTGTTCGAGGAAGCCCGGGCTCAGGCTCTGAAGGCTTTGCAGAAGGAACTGAACCCGCAGACCGATGTGGCGACGGTGATCCTGTTGGATGGCCGGCCCCGCACGCTGCTGCCCGAGCCCAGCGCCAACTTCAGCTACCTGGCCCGGCAGCTCGCCACGACCTCCGTGAGTCAGGAGCGGGGGGATCTATCGGCCGCCCTGGAACTGGCCGTGGCCCAGGGGCGGCTGGGCGAGGAGCTGGCCCGGGCCGACCCCGGTCGGCCGGTGCGACGCACGGTGATCGATCTCTACAGCGACATGCAGGCGACGCAAGCGGCCCAGATCAAGAACCTGCCCTGGCCGCTATACCGGCACGTGCTGGGGCAGGCCCAGGATAATGCAGGGCTCTTTCGCCCTCAGTTGACCCCTGCGCACCCCGTGGTGGGGCAGCCCGCCACGGCGGCCGTGGAGGTGTCCTACTGGTCGCCTCATTCAGAATCCACCCGGCAGGTGACCGTGACCATGACCGCCGCCGGGCATAGCACCTCCCAGACGGTGATGCTCCTGGCCAACACTACGGCGACGCTGCATTTCAATTTCACCCCCGGAAAGCCGGGGGGGGGCTATGT
>JAJXSS010000429.1 GCA_021784455.1 Planctomycetota bacterium | reverse complement strand
CAGATCGAGGAGAATTCTCCTCGATCTGGATCACCGTGGCCAATTCCTGGCAGCAGACTCCGGCCGGTTTCCACATCGTGCGGCACGTGATTGATGGCCAGAGCTACCCCCGGGCCGAGGTGGTGAACTTCGCCCAGGTGGTGTTCAACCCCTCCACGGTGGATCGTCTGGTCCACGTGTGGCTGGGGGCGTTCATCATGGGCACGTTCTTCATCCTGAGTGTTTCCGCGTGGTACCTCCTCAAGGGCCGCCACCTGGAAATGGCCCGCCGCTCCTTTACCGGGGCCCTGGTCCTGGCCGCCATCACCTGCCTGCTGCAACTGGTCTCGGGGGACCACCAGGCCAAGATGGTGGCGGCCCAGCAGCCGGCCAAACTCGCGGCCTACGAAGGCATCTACCACACCAGCGCCCCCGGCCAGGGAACCCCGCTGTATCTCTTCGGGGTGGTCAATGACCAGGCGGGCAAGGTTACCGGCATCTCGATCCCGAAGATGCTCAGCTTTCTGGTCTATACCAACTTCAACAAGCCCGTGCCCGGCCTGGACCAGTTGGAAAAGGACTACGGCAAGCCTCCCGTGCAGATCGCCTTCCAGGCCTATCACCTGATGGTCGGCATCGGGTTCCTGTTCATCGGCCTGACGCTTGTGGCCCTGTTTTGCCGCTGGCGCGGCACACTGTTCGACCAGCGCTGGCTGCTGTGGTGCTTCGTGGTGGCGGTGATTCCGGCCTTTGCCGCCAACGAACTGGGCTGGGTGGCGGCGGAAGTCGGCCGGCAGCCCTGGATCGTGTACCCCACCCTGGTCAACGGTGTGGTGACGGGGGGCCTCAAGACCTCGGCCGCCGTCTCCGAAACGCTGCTGCAGCCGGGCGGGGCGGCCACCGTCCTGACTTCGATCATCATGTTCGGCCTGATTTACCTGCTGCTGTTGGCCGTGTGGGTGTACGTGCTCAACGACAAGATCCAACACGGCCCCGAGCCCATCGGTCCCTCGGGCAAACCGCCCCGCCGCGGCTTGATGGACGCCGCAGCCAGTGTGGCCGGGCACGCCGAATCCCTGACCAACGGGCACGCCCCCGGAACCCCCGGAACCCCCGGAACCCCCGGAACCCCCGGAACCCCCGGAATCTCCGGAACCGACGGAAACGGGGCCAACGGCAGCCCCGAAGTGCATCCACAGGCCTGAAACGGTTGATCAGCCAACCAGTTGACTGGTTAGCTGGCCGGAGAGGGCGCCGCTTGCTTCTACCGGGTAGACCGGTCCATCCGTTCACCGGTTAACTAAGTCACGAGTCAACCAATCAACGCAAGAGAAACACCATGTCCCTGCCAATCCTCTGGTTTCTGATCATGGGCGTGCTCCTGGCCGGTTACGCCATTCTCGACGGGTTCGACCTGGGCGTGGGCATGCTGCATCTGGTGGCCCAGGGCGACACCGAGCGGCGCACCATCCTCAACTCCATCGGCCCCATCTGGGACGGCAATGAAGTGTGGCTGATCACCTTCGGCGGGGCCATGTTCGCGGCCTTCCCCGATGTGTACGCCACCGTGTTTTCGGGCTACTACATGGCTCTGATGCTGGTGCTGCTGGCCCTGATCTTCCGGGCCGTGTCACTGGAGTTCCGCAGCAAGCTGCGCGCCTCGGGGTGGCGGACCTTCTGGGACTGGGGCTTCTTCCTGTCCAGCCTGCTGGCGGCCCTGCTGTTTGGCGTGGCCGTGGGCAGTGCCATGTCGGGCATTCCCCTCAACGACCGGGGTATTTTTGTGGGCACCTTCTTCACGCTGCTGACCCCCTACTCGGTGATGGTCGGCCTGTGCACGGTGGCCTTGTTCGCCATGCACGGCTCGATCTACCTGTACCTCAAGACCGAAGGCCCGCTGCAGCAGCGTGTACACGGCTGGATGTGGCACACCTTCGGTCTGTTCATGGTGACTTACATCCTGACCACCATCATGACCCTGGTCACGGTGCCCCGGGCCATCGCCAATTTCAAGGACTGGCCCTGGGCCTGGCTGATCGTGCTGCTGAACGTCCTGGCCATCGCCAACATCCCCCGTTCCATCTTCCTGCGCAAGCCCGGGCAGGCCTTCGCGTCCTCGTGCCTGACCGTGGCCGCTCTGGTGAGCCTGCTGGGCATGGGGCTGTTTCCCAACCTGGTGGTGACCAGCAATCCGGCGGGCATCGACCTCAACATCTGGAATGCCGCCTCCAGCCCCAAAACGCTCTTCATCATGACCCTCATCGCGTTGGTGGGCATGCCCTTCGTGCTGGCTTACACGGCCGTGGTCTACTGGACGTTTCGCGGCAAGGTGCAGTTAACCGATCACAGCTATTGACCACCGGCCCTCTGCGCGGTGGGCCCTACGGTCGCTAAGATGATCGGACATGCTCGCTCCCGCCCAATCGCGCCTGCAGGTCGGCGGTACCGGACTGGCCTACCTGGTGGTGGCGGCCCTGATCCTGGGCGCCGCCCTGATGACGCAGAACAATCTCATGTTCTGGGCCTTCGGCCTGATGATCGGCGGATTCCTCATCTCCCTGGCCCTGGCCTGGCTCAGCCTGCGGAAGGTGCGCATCGAGCGTCTTTTGCCCGATCACGCGGTGGTGGGGGAAGCCCTGGTCATCCGCTATCACCTGGTCAATAACAAGCTCTGGCTGCCGGCGTTTAACCTGATCATCCAGGAGTCGTGGGGTCGCGGGCCGCGGGGGTGGCGCAAAGCCGGGCCCCTGGTTGACACGCCCCCGCGTCTGGGCGGGCTGCCGGTAGGCTGGGTGCTGCACCTGGGGCCCAAGCAAACCACCCAGGCCGAGGCTGTCTGCTGGCCGCGGCGCCGGGGCATCCTGACCTTTGAACGCTTGACGGTCAGTTCCAGCTTTCCTTTTGGCGTCATCCGCCGGGTATTGGAGTTTCCGCAGGAAGGCAAGGTGCTGGTCTACCCGCGTCTGTACCGCATCAGCCAGGCGCTGTGGTTCCGGCTGACCATGGCCGACCCCATCGGCCACCTGCAGATGGACCGCGGGGGGGGCACCGAGGAATTTTTCGGTCTGCGGCCGTACCGGGTCGGGGACAATCTGCGCAGCATTGACTGGAAGCATTCGGCCAAGAGCGCCGAGTTGATCGCCCGCGACCTGACCCAGCCCAGTCCGCCGCGGCTGATGGTGTTGCTGGACTTGAGCGCTGGCTCGGCCGGGGCGTCCCCGTCCTCCGCGGGGCACCGCGGGCGGCGCCGCCCGGGCGGGGCCCCGCCGCCGGAGACCGAGGATGGCCCGGCCGAAAAGGCCATCAGCCTGGCGGCCTCCATCCTCTGCGCCGGGCACCTGCAGGGCTATCAGACCGGGCTGGCCGTGATCGGAGCCAGCGCGCCCCTGTTCCGGGTGCACCACAGCGTGCCCCACCGGGCCCGCATGCTCGAAGCGCTGTCCCGGCTGGAGGTGCTGCGGCATAACCAGCCGCCGCAGCACCTGACCATCGACCCTACCCTCCTGATCACTGCGGGAGACCCCTGCGTGGCCGTCAGCCGCCGCTGCATCAGCCTGGACGTGCGCGACATGGCGCAGTACGTCCGGGCTCTGGAAGGCGGCTCGGCGCGTCTGCTGGCCCGTGGGGCTGCCCCCCGCTCCAAACGCCAGCGCCTGATGATGAGCCAGCGATGGACCTGATCTACCTGTTCCGCAAACTGGTGTTCGCGCAGGTGCTGCTGGGCATCGTGGCTTTCTGCATGGCCGAGCAGAAGCCGGAAATACTGCTGGTGGCCGGGTCCCTGGCGGCCCTGTCCTGGTACGTCGTCGAGGGGCCCACCGGGCGGCCCCTGCCCCAGAAGCGCATT
>JAJXSS010000428.1 GCA_021784455.1 Planctomycetota bacterium | reverse complement strand
TCGGCCTGCATTTTGAGGTTGACCGTCTGGGCCTGCCCGGCGGCCACGTTCAGCCGCACGGCGGCCTGCAGAAGAGCCTGCTGCCCGCTGCGCAGCACAAGGTTGACATCCCCGGCCAGGGCCTGGCGGGCCCGCACCACCAGGTGCAGCAGAATGGGCTCACCCTGCCGGTAATAGTGCCGGTTGCGGGGCGTAAACAGGGTGAGGCTGCCGTCGCTGTCGGTCGGGGCACGCAGGGTAATCTGGGTGGCCAGTTCCGCATCAGCCACCGGGCGATCCGTCAGGCGTACTTGATACAGCCCCGTCACACCCGCCGGAATCTTCACTTGGGCCAAGCCCGGCTTAAACTCCAGGGCCAGAGCCGTCCAGGGGGCATCGCCGATCAAGGGGCGGCCGAAGGCGTACAGGGCGCCGCCATCCTTCAGGTTCCGGTAGTAAATCGTCGACACCACAGAATGAGCGGTGAACGCCAGCGTCTGACCGGGGGTGATGCGGTCATTGGCAAACGTCGCCGTGATGGAAGAAAAGGCATCGCCATTGGCCGCCAACACGACGCCCGCCATGCTGATTTTGCGGAAGAGCGTGTAGCCCGGCCCCCCCAACACGTAAAGGGTCCCGTCGGGAGTTACCGCGGCCGCCACGGCCGATGCGGGGTTGTATTGAAATTCGGGGACCGGATACGGTGTGCAGGTGCGGCCATCGAAATCGAGGCGATTCAACTGTTTTCGCGGGTCCCGGTCGCGGACCACCAGAAGAAACAACGCCCGGCCCTGGCCGACCAGCTTGTAACCGGTAATGCGTCGGATATGGGCCCCCGTGGCGGAGTCAAACAAATCGATACCATTCTTGTTCTGCACGGCCAGAATTGTCGTCTGCGCATTGAAAGCCATGCAGGTGGGCTGCCGGAGTTCGCCCGGCCCTGGGCCGTACCCCGCGCCGATCGTGCGTAAGAGCTGCCCCTTGGGAGAATACACCAGGATTTTGGCCCCCTGACCCTTATCCTGGCGATGGCTCCCCTCGGCTTTGATCTCCGCCGCGGTCAGGTAATCTTCATCGGCGTATGTATTGGCAATATAGATATTGCCCCGGTCATCGGAGAGGATGCCACCCTGCGGCGTGTTGTTGCTTCCCACGAGGCGGCCGTCTCGGCGGAAGAATTGGAACACGATGGAATCATGTCCAAAGCGGTCCAACTCCTTGCCCGTGGCCCCGTCGTACACGTGCGGCGGTTGCCCCAGTTGCGGATATGCAGTTGTCGCCAACAGACGGTTGCCGCTGATCCAGCCGAGCGCTTGCAGCCCCCCGCGCGGCACATTGACATGCCAAAGCACGGAGGCATCCGGACGATACACCGCGATCTGTTGCCCATCGGCAATCTGCCTCAAGATGGCAACATTGCCCGTCACCGCGTCCACGACGGGCGCCTTGATATCGCGCAGCATGGGCAGGCCACTGGGCGACACCGTCTTGGCGATGATTTGTTCGGCATGCACGGTGCCGGCATCCAGCAGAGCCGCCAGAAGCACCGCCAGCACAACCACCGCCCAGCGCCCACAGGGCCGGGGGCCGCCCCCCGACGGTGCCCGGCGACTTCCAACCAGGTCCCCGATCCGCAGGAATGGCGCTCGCACGCGAGAAACCCCTTGCTTCGTAACCATGTGCAGCAAACTCCGGGCCCGGAACTTCGTCCGTCAGGTTCGGCTGGCCATCGGTTCGGCCACGCTTACTTTCCCGGAACCATGGCATCCCCCGCATGTGCCGCTTCGTAGGAAAGCCCTTCCACCCGACCCCCCTCCGCGTTCTGCATACGCATCTGGAAAAAGCTGTGCCCGTAAGGGTTCTTCCGGGAACCAGCAAGTTCCAGAATGATGGTGTTCCACCCCTGGTGCAGCGCTACGCGGGAGACCCTCACGGGGGTAAAGGGGAGCCACGAGGCCCCCAAAATGCCGTTGCTGTATACCCGGCCCACGGCCTGGGTATCGAGCCGCAACGTAACCACCATCTCGTGCTGGGCGTACACCTCGTAGCGCACCAAGGCGGCGTACACCGGTGACTTCTGCCAATGCACGAGACTGGTCAGATTGAACTGGCCATCGCGCGGACATTGCACAACCCGCCACGGGGCCCCGGCGGCTCCGGTCAGCAGGGCGGGATCGGCAGCCGGGGCGCGCAGAAGATCCGTCCATTCCGGTTCAACAAGGGCCTGGCTGGCCCACTGATGGTCGAATGCAGGCTTACCCGGACGGTCATTGGGCGCGGCGGACACCCCTGCGCCAGCCAAATCCAGTGAATGAACTCCCCCCACCTGGCATTCGTGCAGGCTTTGATCCGTCACGTACCATCCCGGCAGCACGGTGAAGACCAAAGCGGGCAAAGGCGTAACCTTGTCCCAGCAGCGCCAGCGTGGAAACGTCATCCTGACCTGCTGGCCTAGCTGCCAGGCGCGATCCGTTTGCAGACGCACCGCCCAGCCGTCGGGAGTAACCTCGGCCCGCGTCACCGTGGCCCCATCGATTTTGTAGAACTCCGGGTCGCCCGCCGTCTTGGGATCCAGCCGCTGATTGCTCACCAGCAGTATCTCATGGCCCTGGCAACGCTCGGGACTCAGGTGCAGAGACTGGAGCCGGAAGGGCGACACCCATCGCATATCATTGGTAAAGAGATTCCCCGTGGGATAGTCTCCCCACGCGTAGTAGACATCCGGCACACCGTGGACGGCGTGGGTGTCGATGGCGATGGCGTCCTTGCCAAAGGGCACGCCCCGGGCTGGGAGCACCCGTCCGCCCGGCGTGAACAGGAACAGGTCGGATAGCTCGCCATGGGGCTGGGGCTCCGCGCGAATACCCGGGCCCGGATCGGTGACGCGCACAAGGACTTGATGCTGCTGGGCGTTGTAGCTCGCCTGGGCCACGATGGGATCCATCAGGCCGCGCCGGTTGCCCTGGTAGCACATGGCTTCCACGCGCCGGGCCAGACGCTGGCCGATGGGGCCCTTGTTGCCGGTGTGCAGATTGCCATCAGAAAGGTCATAGATCACCGTCATGGCCGCGTTGGGAATTTCCTGGGCGGCCCTGACCTGCTGCTCACGCGTCACGGCCCAGCCGGCCAAGGGGTCCGGCGGCGCCAAGGGCGCGGGGATGGCCCCGTAACGGTGCAACTGCACGATCATGACCGGAAAGTCGCCCTGGCCCCAGGCCTGGCGCCAGGCCCCGACCATGGCGCTCAGTTCGCGGGCGTAATTGCGATCCCCGGCATTGAATTCGCCCTGATACCAGAGCATGCCTTTGATGGCAAAGGGCTGCAGTGGCTCGATCTCACGCTGGTAGAAAAACCCTCCGCCCCCATAGCCCAGCGCTTTCATGGTCGCATCGGGCGTCCAGACCGCGATGTTGGTGGCGCCGACGGAGGAGTCGATGATGCCCACCGGCACCGCCCTCTTCTGGGCGGCAAGGTCGTCATACAGGGTTTTCCCAAAGTAGTAACCAACGGCGCTGAATGCGTGAATCGCCGCCCCCGAGGCTTCCTGCCAGGGCCCCCCCTGATAGACGGGCGTCGCCCAGGAACCGTGCTTATACAGACGCAGGCCCGGGGTAACGTTATCCTTGATGCCATCCCAGATGTCCCGGCCCACCGTGTATTCCATGTTGGACTGGCCGGCACAAAGCCAGACATCGCCCACATAAACGCCGGCAAAGTTAATCGCATTCGGGCCGCGGACCGTCAGCGGCCAGGGGCCCCCGGCCTTCAGGGGAGCCAGGTCCACACGCCACGCGCCCTTGGCATCGGCGGTGGCGGACACGCTCTGCCCGCAAAAGGACACGGTAACCCCA